>DASZSB010000148.1:0-135039 GCA_035548835.1 Gammaproteobacteria bacterium
CGCGGGCTCCTCTTCGGCCGCGTCGCGGATTTGGGCGGCGCCCAACCCGCGCGCAGCGATGGGGGTGGGGGGAGACGGAGACAGAGGCGTCGAGTGCTCCTCCCGAGACATGCCGGAGGGATGCGATTTCCGGCGTGTCCCGCCAGGGGCCATCGACGTCTGCCACACCGCCGCGGGCTCCGCACGCGACAAGCCGAACGAACGAGATCGAGATCATCGGCGCACGAGAGCACAACCTGCGCGACATCAGCCTCGCGATCCCGAGGGACAAGCTGGTCGTCGTGACCGGCGTCAGCGGCAGCGGCAAGAGCACCGTCGCGTTCGACATCCTGTTCGCCGAAGGCCAGCGCCGCTATCTCGAGTCGCTGAACGCGTACGCACGGCAGTTCGTCGAGCCCGCCGGCCGCGCCGACGTCGACGCCGTGTACGGCATCCCGCCCACCGTTGCCATCGAGCAGCGCACGAGCCGCGGCGGCCGCAAGAGCACCGTCGCCACGCTGACGGAGATCTACCATTTCGTGCGCCTGCTGTTCGTCAAGCTCGGCGTGCAGTACTGCCCCGATTGCGACGTGCCGATCGACGCGCAGAGCGTCGAGTCGATCCACGCCAAGGTCATGAAGCGCTACCGCGGCAGGCGCATCGCGCTGCTGGCGCCGCTCGTGATCGGCCGCAAGGGCTACTACACCGAGCTCGCCGAGTGGGCGTCGGATCGCGGCTACGCCACGCTGCGCGTGGATGGCGTCGCGATGCCGACCGGGAAGTGGCCGCGGCTCGATCGCTTCAAGGAGCACGACATCGAGCTGCCGGTAGCGGAGCTGACCGTGACGCCGGCCGCCGAGCGCGAGCTCATGGAAGGGCTCAGGCAGTCGCTCGACCTCGGCCGCAACATGGTGCGCGTCGTCGAGATCGTTCCGCCCGAAGGGCCCGCGCGCAAGGCCGCGAACGCCGTGGCGAAGATGCGCGGCGGCAAGGTGCGGCCGCCGCCGGCGCCGGATGCCGGCGAGCTGTATTCCACCGAGCGCGCGTGCCCGAAGTGCGCGCGCAGCTTCGAGCCGCTCGATCCGCGCCTCTTCTCGTACAACTCCCGCTACGGCTGGTGTCCGGAGTGCTATGGCACGGGCGTGCAGCTGGCCGGCTTCGACGTCGAGCAGACGGGCGAGGAGGCGTGGTGGGCCGAGGCGGAGGCGGATCCCGAGGCGTGCGAGGCATGCCACGGGCGGCGCCTGAAGCCCGAGGCGCTGGCGGTACGCTTCAAGGGCGAGAACATCGCGTCCGTCACCGCGCGCTCCGTGGCCGAGTCGCGCGCGCATTTCGAGAAGCTCGCGCTCGAGGATCGCGAGCGCGAGATCGCGCGCGACGTGCTGCCGGAGCTCACGGGGCGGCTCGGCTTCCTCGACCTCGTGGGGCTCGGCTATCTCTCGCTCGATCGCGCGGCGCCCACGCTCTCTGGCGGGGAGGCGCAGCGCATCCGGCTCGCGGCGCAGCTCGGCTCGAACCTGCGCGGTGTGTGCTACATCCTGGACGAGCCGACGATCGGCCTGCATCCGCGCGACAACGGCCTGCTGCTCGACACGATCGAGAAGCTCGCGGCCAAGGGCAACACGCTGGTCGTCGTCGAGCACGACGAGGAGACGATCCGCCGCGCCGAGCACGTCGTGGATCTGGGGCCCGGTGCGGGCCGGCAGGGTGGGGAAGTCATCGTGAACGGCACGCTGGCCGATCTGCTTGCGAGCGAGCGTTCGGTCACGGGCCGCATGCTCGCGTCGCCGCCGCAGCACCCGTTGCAGCCGCGCCGCGCCGTACCGACTCCCGGCAGAAAGGCCGCGAAGGCCGCTGCCACCGTCGAATGGCTGAAGCTCGCCGGTGTCACGCGCCACAACCTGCGCAAGCTCGACGTGGCGTTGCCGCTGAAGCGCTTCGTGTGCGTGACGGGCGTCAGCGGCAGCGGCAAGAGCACGCTCGTGCGCGACGTGCTGCACGGCAACCTCGCGCGACTCGTGGCCGCGCGGCGCGGCAAGGCGCCGGCGCTCGCGAGCGTGAAGACGCTGACCGGCTGGGAGTCCGTCGGTCGCGTGCTGGAAGTCGACCAGACGCCGATCGGCAAGACCCCGCGCTCGTGCCCGGCCACCTACGTCGGCATCTGGGACGAGGTGCGCAAGCTCTTCGCGCAGACCACGGAGGCGCGGCTGCGCGGCTACGACGCGAGCAGGTTCTCGTTCAACGCCGGCGCCGGCCGCTGCGAGGGCTGCGAGGGGCAGGGCCTGAAGAAGATCGAGATGAGCTTCCTGCCCGACGTGCGCGTGAGCTGCGAGCGCTGCGGCGGCAAGCGGTTCAATGCGGAGACGCTCGCGGTCGACTTCCGCGGCAAGAGCATCGGCGACGTGCTCGCGATGACGGTCGACGAGGCCGTGGGCTTCTTCGCCGCGCATCCGAAGATCCATCACACGCTGGGTCTGCTGCGCGACGTGGGGCTCGGTTACCTCACGCTCGGCCAGCAGAGCCCCACGCTGTCCGGCGGGGAGGCACAGCGCGTGAAGCTCGTGACGGAGCTCGCGAAGGTCCGTCCCGAGCACCTGCGCGCGCGGCCGAGCGAGTCCACCCTGTACGTGCTCGACGAGCCCACGATCGGGCTGCACATCGCCGACGTCGAGAAGCTCACGCGCGTGCTGCACCGCCTCGTCGATGCCGGCAACAGCGTGCTCGTGATCGAGCACAACCTCGACGTCATGGCCGAGGCCGACTGGATCGTCGATCTCGGGCCCGAGGGCGGTGTGGGCGGCGGCCGGATCGTGGCGCAGGGCACGCCGGAGCAGCTCGCGAAGCGTCCGGCGGGCTCGCACACGGCGAAGGCGCTCGCGGAATTCCTTGCATCGCGCAGCGGTTGAGTCGAACGCTCAGACCGTCTTCTCGAACACCACCGTCAGATTGTTGGCCGGCATCCGGATCACGTGCTCGCGGCGCAGGCCATGCCCGGCGGCCACGCGCGTGACGTCGTCGAGGTCGCGCACGCCCCAGCGCGCGTCGCGCTTCCTGAGCGATGCGTCGAACGCGAGATTCGACGGCGCGGCCTCGCCCTGCTCGAGATACGGCCCATAGAGCACGAGCTTGCCGCCGGTCACGAGATGACGTGTGGCGCCGCGACACAGCGCCTCGGTCGCGGACCACGGCGAGATGTGGATCATGTTGATGCACACGATGGCGTCGTAGCCCGATGCGACCGGCCAGGGCGAATCGTGCACGTCGAGCACGAGCGGCGGCTCGACGTTCGTGAGCCCGCGGGCGCGAACGCGCGCGGCGATCGTTTCGCACTGCACCGCGTCCGGCTCCGTGGGCTGCCAGCGCAGGCCGGGCAGGTGCAGGGCGAAGAAGCAAACGTGCTGGCCGGTGCCGGCCGCGATCTCGAGCACGGCGCCGTGCGCCGGCAGTACCGTTTGCAGCACCTCGAGAATCGGCTGCTTGTTGCGCTCGGCGGCGGGCGAGGTCGGTAGCTCGGCGGTCATCGTGGCGGATCCTGCGAAGCGGCGAGCATGCCGGCCGTGGGCTGCGCCGTCGAGTCCCCGCGCCGTCCCGACGCGGAAGGCAACGGCACGCAGTCGCACTGCCCCGCGGCAAAACGTCGCAGCCGCGCCTGCACGTCAGTGCCTAGAATTGCGTCGTGGGCCGTCAGTCGTGTTCGCAGATCCTGCAGCGTTTCGTCGCGGAGTGGCGGCTGGCGCTGCTGCTCTGCTACGTCGCGATTGCCTCTATACTGGTGTTGCTGAGTCAGTCGCCGCCGCGAGCCGGGATGGCTGCCGGGGTGGCTGCCGGGATGACGATGTGTTCCGGGCCCTCCGGAACGAAGATCAGGTGAAGAATCGTATGCACGAGCACGCTCGAAGGTCCGTTTGGTTGCGTCGTGGCTCGCTGGCGGCCACCGTGCTGGCAATCTCGAGCGTTGCTGCGCTCGCGCCGCGCCCGGCGTGGAGTGCGGGCGATCCGGCCAAGGGCAAGGCGCTGTACGCGGTATGCGTCGCCTGTCACGGCGCGAACGGCGAGGGCAACAAGGACGTCGGCGGGCCGCGGCTGGCCGGCCGCGCCGATTGGGAGCTGGGCCGCCAGATCGAGAACTTCAGGAGCGGCGCGCGCGCGTATGATCCGAAGGATACGTTCGGCGCGCAGATGAAGGCCATCGCGCCCACGCTCGCGAACGCTCAGGCCATCGACGACGTCGTGGCCTACATCGGCACCCTGAAGGCGCCGAAGCCGGCGACCACGGTGACCGGCGACGCGACGGCCGGCGCCGCCGCGTACGCGATCTGCGCCGCGTGCCACGGCCCCGCGGGCGAGGGCATGCAGGCGCAGAACGCGCCGAAGCTTGCGGGCCAGCACGACTGGTACGTCGTGCGGCAGCTGCAGAACTTCAAGACGCGCGTGCGCGGCGCCGGTCCCGGCGATCTGTTCGGTCCGACGATGGCGCCCATGGCGCTGACATTGACCGACGATGCCGCGATCGCGAACGTCGCCGCCTATATCGCCACGTTCAAGGAGTAGCTCATGACACGGATCGCTCTCGCGACGTTTCTGGCGGCACTGTCCTGCGTTGCCACGGCGGCAGACGCTCCGAAGGTGGTCGATCCGTGGATTCGCGCGACGCCGCCGCAGGTCATGACCGGTGCCGCCTACCTGACGATCCAGGGCGGCGATGCCGCCGACACGCTGACCGGCGTGAGGTCGGGCGTGGCCGCGAAAGTCGAAATCCACACGACGATGCAACACGACGGCGTCATGCACATGATGCCGGTGGAATCGCTCCCGATTCCGGCTCACGGCACCGTGAAGCTCGCGCCGGGCGGCGAGCACCTGATGCTGACGGGGCTCACGCGCGCGCTGACCCCTGGCCAGTCAGTCACGATCACGCTGCAGTTCGAGCACGCCGGCGCCATGGACGTCACGTTCCCGGTCGTCGACGCCCGCTCGGAAGACGCGGCCGGGCATCACGGCGACCACGCCGGCCACCACTAGCCGCCGGGCGCCGGGTCGTTTCGCAGGCTCACTCGCCGGTAGGCTCGACGGCGCTCGTGTTCGCGTTGGCGCGACGCGGCGGTCCGCACAGGCGGAACGCGCTCGAGCGTCCGCCCGTGGCCGTGTTCTCCAGCAGCCGGCTGATCAGATCGCTGTTCTTCACCTTCGGATCGTGCACGACGAGCACGTTCATCATGCCCACGTCCGCGTGATCGAGGATGTGGCAGTGCAGCATCCAGGCACCCGGCCGGTCGAAATGCACGGCCAGTCGCAGCTCCGAGTTCGTGGGCACGTTGACGGTATCCTTCCACTCCGGCACGCGCTTGTCGTCGAGCACCTGGAAGAAGTAGCCGTGCAGATGAAACGGGTGTGCGAAGTCCGTATGGTTCACGATGCGCCAGATCTGCGTGTCGCCGATGTTGGCTTCCATCGGCTTCGCGCTCCAGTACGGCACGCCGTTGATGCCCATCTCGACCGTCGGATTGATCGCAATCGTGAGCTCGAGCGTCTTCTCGACGGCGTTCGCGAGGTCGATCGGCTCGATCGTGCGCAGCTCCGTCGGAATGGTCTCCGGTAGCACGGGCGCATCGGCGACGGTCTCGATGTTCATGATGTTCACGGACGGACGGTTGAACACGCTGCCGTAGCCGCGTTCGGTCGGTACCCACCGCAGCACGTTGTGGCTGCCCGGCGCGTCCGCGGGCGTGAACACGGCGTCCTGCCGCTCGCCCGGCGTCACGAGCAGGGCGTAGACGTCTTCCGAACGCGCCGCGAGGCCGTCGTCGCCGCCGAGCCGCACGAAGCGATGGTTGCGCAGCTTGATGTTGTAGTAGCGCGCACGGGCGGCGTTGATGATGCGCCAGCGCTGCTGCTTGCCGGCGCGCACCTTCAGCGTGGGTCGCACCTTGCCGTTCACGAGCAGCACCGAGCCCTCGCGGCCGAACAGGTCGCCGAAGCCGCCGCCACTGTCCGGCGGCAGCATGCGTCCGTTGTCGTCGAGGCTCATGTCCGAGAGCAGCAGCACGAGATCGTCGCCGAATACCTTGGGATCGGCCGGATCCTCGACGACCATGGCGCCATAGAGCCCGCGGCCGACCTGGGCCGCGGAGTCGTAGTGCGGGTGGTACCAGAACGTGCCCGCGTCGCGCAGCGTGTAGTCGTAGGTGAACTCACCGCCGGGCGGAATCACCTCCTGGGATACGTTGGGCGTGCCGTCCATCTCGTTGCGCAGGCGCAGGCCGTGCCAGTGGATCGTGGTTTCCTCGGGCAGCGAGTTCTTGAAGTGCACGATCACGCGATCGCCGACCTGGGCCTTGATCATCGGCCCGGGCAGTGTGCCGTTGTACGTCCACGCCACGGTCTTGGTGCCGGGCATGATCTCGAGCTCCGTCACGCGCGCCTCGAGATTGAACTCGAGGATGTGCGGGTCGGGATTCAGGTCTTCGACCGACGGCATCGCGAGGTCGTCCGCCCAGCCGGCGGGTTGGGCGACCTGGCTCGCGCGCAACGTGGGCGCCGGCGGGCGATCGGGTGCTCCCGAGCGCTCGCAGCCGCCTGCGGCCAGCGTCGAGGCCAGCACCAGATATCCGAACGTTCGGTTTCGCAATTTCGCCCCCGGCAGTATCGTCGACACCCGAATCCTAACGTGCGGGCTCGACGATGGGGCCTCATGTTCGTATTTCTACGGATGCGGGCTCGTCCGCCCGGCGGGTGGGTCGCGGGACCGACCCGCGGGCGCGGGCGGACGACGCCGGCGGCGCTCGCGGCTATGACGCCCACGGCAGGTCGATGACCTGCCCGCCGGGCAGCGCCGTCGCGACGGGCGAGGCCGCGAAGGCGGCGACCGTCACGACGTCGCGATCGCCCGTGTTCACGATCTGGTGATCGCGGCCGGCGGGCAGCAGGAGCGTGTCGCCGGCCTGGAACGGCAGCGATTGCCCCTCGATCAGCAGCGTGCCCTGGCCGGCCAGCACGACAACGACCTCGTCGCAGTCGTGGTGGTGAGGCGGAGTGCTATTGCCGGGCGTCATCGTCTGTTTCCAGACGGACATGCGGTCGAGCCCGTCGCCCCGGCGCGCCAGCGTGCGGTGCGCGATACCGGGCAGGGCCGAGGGCGGCAGGGCGTTGGCTGCGGACATGACGTACATGGAGCGTCTCCCGTGGGTTGCGACGGGGGCCAGTCTGGCGCCCGGCCGGCCACGACAGAAGAACCCAGCACGTCATATCATTCACGACATGATGTCCTCAATGGAGACGCGCTGATGGCGGGACTGCCGGCCATGCTGGCGTTCGCCGAGGCCGCGCGGCGCGCGAGCTTCGCGGCCGCGGCGCGCGAGCTCGGCCTCACGGCTTCGGCCGTGGCCAAGAGCGTGGCGCGCCTAGAGCAGGATCTTGGCGTGCGCCTGTTCCACCGCACCACGCGCAAGCTGGCGCTCACGAGCGATGGCCGCGCGCTGTTCGCGCGCTGCGAGCGCATCGTCGAGGAGATGCAGGCGCTGCGCGACGAGGCGGCCGGCACGCGCGCCGAGCCGAGCGGCCGACTGCGGCTCAACGTGCCGATCACGCTCGGCAAGCGCCTGATCGTGCCCGCGCTCGCGGAGCTGCGGCGCCGGCATCCGCGCATCCAGGTGGAGGTGTCGTTCACGGACCGCTACGCCGATCTCGTGGGCGAGGGGCTCGACGCCGTGGTGCGCGTCGGCGCGCTGAAGGACTCGTCGCTCGTGAGCCGCCGCATCGGTGAGCAGCAGCTCATCGCCGTGGCGGCGCCGCGCTACCTCAAGCAGCGCGGCACGCCGGAGCGGCCCGCCGATCTCGCGGCGCACGCGTGCATGGCGTTCCGCGTGCCGAGCTCGGGGCGCGTGTACCCGTGGCAGCTGCGCGAGGGCCGGCGCGTGCTCCAGTGGTCGCCGGATGGCCAGATCGTCATGGACGACGGCGAGGCCATTGTCGCGGCGGCCGTAGCGGGCTTGGGTGTGGCGCAGGTGCCGGACTACATGGCCAGCGACGCGCTCGAGCGCGGACAGCTCGTGGAGGTCATGCCGGCGCGGCGGCCGCCGCCTATTCCGGTCTCGATCGTGTACCTGCACTCGCGCGGCATGACGCCGCGGCTGCGCGCGCTGATCGACGTGCTGGCGAAGACCTGACTACTGGATCTTCGCGAGCCCTTCGGTCAGCTCGATGTTCGTGCCCCACGGATCCTTGATGAACGCGATCGCAAGGTTCAGCGCATCGATCTTGCGATACGACACCGTCAGCGGAATGCCTTCGGCTTCGAGCCTCTTCGTGAACGCCTCGAGGTTCTTCACCTCGAAGCCGATGTGATCGAGCGCGCGGCCCTGCGTGGCCACCGTCGGTGTCGTCGATGGTGAGAAGCTCAACGTGACGCCGGGCAGCTGCGCGGTGATGAACGCGCTCGCAGGATTCGGCGGGTTGACCGCGGCGCCGAACACCTTCGCATACCACGCCTGCATGTCTTCGCGGTGCTCGCCGAAGAAGTGCACGTGGTGCAGCTGAATCGGCAGCTGCTGCGTCTTGACCTCGACGATCTCGACTTTGATGTCCTCGGGGCCGAGCGTGAACGCGATGTTCGTCGTCGGCGAAGCGGCGGCAATGTCGCCGGTGACCTTCACGCCCGGCGCCACGGACTCGCTCGTGATCATCCTGTAGCCGTTCGCCTTCAGCTTCGCGACCACGGGTTTCAGATCCGGCACGGAGAAGCCCACGTGGTTCACGGTCGTGCCGATCGTGCCGCCGGTCGGCTTCTGCATGGGCCGGAAGAACAGGAACACGTTCGGGAACTCGATGACCTCGGTCATGTTCGAGCCGATCTTCGCGTCCACGCCGCCGAGCGTATCGACGAAGAAGCGCCGCTGCGCGGCCATGTCCGTGGTGTTGAAGTGGTGATGGCCATAGACCACCGGCCCGTCGGCCGTGATGACCTGCGCAGTGGCAGGCAGACATGCGGCAGCTGCAAGCAGCAGCGCGGCCGAGACGAGCGGAGCGGAATGGCGCACGGCGGACCCCCCGGTGTGTTCTGCGAGAGCCGCAGTCTACTCGATGGGTGCGCGGGCGGTCAGCGGATGTCGGTGTGCGAGGCCGGCGTGCGCGAGCCCGTGGGGCCCGTCCATTCCACGATCAGCGCGCCTTCGTAGGTCTGCACGACGTTCCAGGCCACGTTGGCCGGAGCGGCAGGATTGTGCGCCGTGAACGTGAAGCGCACGTCGGTCTTCGGTGGCAGCAAGCCGGTCCACGTGGCGCTCACGATCCGGCTCTTTGCGTCGCGCTCGAGCGCGAGATGCCACCCAGGCGGCTCATCGACGGTTGTGACCTCGATCTGCGGGGGGAATTGCAGCCGCACGGCGAGCGTCGGCACTTCCTTTTCGTTCGGCACACGCAGCGTGTACTGCTGCGTCGCGCCCGTGCTCGATTCAGCCGGTTGCACGACCGCGTGGCCGAACGCCAGCGCGGGCACGACGGCAACGAGCAGGAGCAGGGCGAAGCGCAGGTGCATGCGCCGACTATAGGCGCGGGCGCCCGCCGCGCCCTGTGGCGAATTGTCGCAGGCCGCCGCCTGACTCAGCGCTTCGGCAGCGCGAACACGATATACGCGCGCTGCGCGGAGGGGCGGCCCGTGTCGAGCGTCGGCGGGAACAGTCCTTCGCCCGCGGCGACCGCCAGTGCCAGATACTGCCGGCCGTCGATCTCGTAAGTGGCCGGGATGCCCTCCGAGCCGCCCGGCAGATCTTTCGCCCACAGCACCTTGCCCGTGTCGCGGTCATAGGCGCGCAGCTTGCGATCCGACGCGGTGGCCACGAACACGAGGCCGCCGGCCGTCACGAGCGGTGCGCCGCGCGGAAAGTGCGAGCCCGAGTCCGCGGGGAAGCCAGGCCCCGGCGTGCTGCCGTCCGGCACGCGCCATTTGATCTCGCCGGTGTTCAGGTCGTAGGCCGTGATGTGCGACCACGGCGGCGCGTTCGGCGCGAGGCCGCTCTTCGGACTGCGCAGGAAGTCGTACGGTACCGAGTAGCGGACCGGTCCTTTCGCGGCGGCTTCCCTGGCCTTCGCCATTGCGGCGGCCGCTTGTTCGGCCGTCACGACGCTGCCGATGACCGTGCGCCCGCTGGGCTCCTCGTCGCTGAGCTCGGCCCGCAGCATCACGGGCAGGTTCTTGGAGACGACGTAGAGCTCGCCCTTGACGGGATCGACCGCGGAGCTCGCCCAGTTCGCGCCGCCGTTGTGGCCGGGCATGCTGATCGTGCCCTCAATGCTCGGCGGCGTGAACAGGCCTTCGTTGCGCGAGGTGCGCAGGCGCTCGCGCAGGACGTCCTGCTCGTCTTTCGGCAGGAACGGGTTGATGTCGCGCTCGGTGAACGACTGCACGGCGAACGGCGCCGGCTTGGTCGGGAACGGCTGCGTGGGCGAGGCGTGCTCGCCCGGCAGGTCGGATTTCGGCACGGGCCGCTCCTCGATCGGCCAGATCGGCTCGCCCGACTTCCGGTCGAACACGAACACGAAGCCGTGCTTCGTGGCCTGCGCGACGACGTCGCGCGCGCGGCCGTTCATGTGGATCGTCAGCAGCTTCGGCGCCTGCGGCAGATCGAAGTCCCAGAGATCGTGGTGCACGAGCTGCCGGTGCCATAGCCGCTTGCCCGTGCGCGCGTCGAGCGCGACCAGCGAGTTGCCGAACAGGTTGTCGCCGGGGCGGTCGCCGCCGTAGAAGTCGTAGCGTGCGGTGCCGAACGGGATGAACGCGATGCCGTTCGCCTCGTCGACCGTGAGCTCGCTCCAGTTGTGCACGCCGCCGGCGGTTTTGTAGGCGTCCTTCGGCCACGTGTCGTAACCGAACTCGCCGGGATGCGGCACGCTGTGGAAGATCCAGCGCAGCTTGCCCGTGATCACGTCCCAGGCCGTGACGTCGCCCGGCGTGGACCTGTAGCCCGCGCCTTGCGCCGGCAGCGACACGATCACGAGGTTCTCGAACACTCGGCCGGGATTGCTCGTGACGAGCGGGCGCACGTTCGTGGTGTCCCAGCCGTCCTGCTTCAGCGCGTCGCGCAGATCCACGCGGCCGTGATCGCCGAACCCGTCGATGCTCTTGCCGGTGCGCGCGTCGATGGCCGTGAGGTACCCGGCCGCGAGGTAGACCAGACGCCGGTCGGAGCCGTCGGCGCTCTGCCAGTAGTTCATGCCGCGCGCGCCGACGGCGCCGTCGTTGGGGTGCGACCACAGCTTGCTGCCCGTGGCGGCGTCGAGCGCGACGATCTCGTTGTCGCCGGCCGCGACGTACATCGTGTGATCGATCACGATCGGATTGAAGATGTAGTTGTGATCGCCTACCGGCAGCGTCCAGACCACCTCGAGCCGGCTCACGTTCGACTTGTCGATCTGCTTCAGCGCGGAGTACTGCGACGAGTGCGCGCCGCCGCCGTACGTGCGCCACGTGGTGTAGGCAGGCTCAGCGTGGGCCAGGCTCGTGCCGAGCAGCACGAGTGCAGCGCCCGACATGCTCGCGAGCGGTGTCGCGGTCCGGCGGCGGTGAGCGCGTTGCATGCGAACGGTACCTCTGTAGCCCGGCGAGCGGACGATTGCAGCAGTCTACCCGGAATCGCCGCGCCTTTCGGGGGTCGCCATCGGGGCCGGTGCCGCCGGCCCGGACCGGATGCGGATTCCGCGGGTAACTACGTATATCGGGCGGGGGCGGCGCGCCGCGACAATTTCTGCGGCGGCGCCGGGCGAGTAACGTTTCCTTTCGTCCGCGCGGGGCGGGATCCGTGTACAGCCCTGCCGATCCGCGCCGCGCGTCTTCGCCGTATCCCAATACAACGAGGAGATTGTCATGGCCGAGCTCAATGTTCAGAAAGTGCGCGCGCTCGATGACCGACGGCTGCCGATCTTTGCCGAGTTCGACAGGCTCGCAGACCGCATCCGTATGGAGGCCTTCAATCTGTTCGCCCGCCGCGGCGGCTCCGCCGAGCATGCGCTCGACGACTGGCTCGCGGCCGAGCACGAGGTTTGCTGGCCCGCGGCCCAGCTGGCCGAGAGCGGCGACGCGTTTACGCTCGAGGTCGCGCTGGCGGGCTTCGAGCCCCGCGAGATTGCCGTGACGGCCACGCCGCGCGAGATCATCGTGAAGGCGACCCACACGGCGGAGAAGGCCGCCACGGCCGCCGAGGTCCGCTGGTCCGAGTTCCGCAGCAACGACGTCTGCCGACGTGTGGAGCTGCAGGCCGACGTCGACGTGGACAAGGTCGCCGCGACTCTGAACAACGGTCTGCTGAAGATCGTTGCGCCGAAGGCGGCCGCGAAGAAGACGCCCACGTCCGTCAAGGTGGTGGCAAAAGCCTGATGCCGCGGAGGCCGGCGTGCGCCGAGGGCTGTCGGGCATCGCCCGGGCGCTCCGGCACGCTGGCCGGTGACGGGAGGCCGCTGTCGAACGCTCGCGCCAGCCCGTAAACTCTGCGCGAGCTTCACGCCGGAGACCCGCCACGATGCCGAAGAAGAAAGCCGCAGCGCGACGAGTCGCGCCCAAGCCCGCCGAGCCCGCGGCCGACTTGCTCACGACGACCGAGCTGATTGCGCAGGCGAAGAAACGTCTCTCGGCCGAGAGCTGGGACTTCATCTGCGGCGGCGCCGAGACCGAGACGACGCTGCTTCGCAATCGCCACTCGCTCGACGGCATCGCGTTCCGGCCGCGCGTGCTGCGCAACGTCGAGGGCGCGAGTCCGGCGACGACGTTCCTCGGCCGCAAGCAGCGGCTGCCCGTGCTGCTCGCGCCGATCGCGAGCCTCACGGACATCGACGCCGAGGGCGCGCTGCCGATCGCACGCGCCGCGGCCGAGTTCGGCTGCCTGATGCTGGTCAGCAGCGTCACGCAGCCAGGCTTCGAGGAAGTGGCGCGTGCGGCGGGCGAGCAGTTCGCGTTCCAGATCTATCCCGACGGCGACGAGCGCTGGGTGCTCGATACCGTGAAGCGTGCCGTCGGCGCGGGCGCCAAGGCCGTATGTCTCACGGTCGACGTGCCGACCTTCGGCCGCCGGGAGCGTCACATCCACCGCCGGCAGACGATGGCGGGCCGGCCCTTCGGCGCGCTGCGCGCGGGCGAAGCGAACCGCGGCCGCGCGGACTGGGGCCTCGTCGAGAAACTGAAGCGCGCGGTCAAGGTGCCGCTGATGCTGAAGGGCATCCAGACGGCGGAGGACGCCGATCTCGCGGCGAAGCACGGCGTCGACGTGATCTACGTGTCGAACCACGGGGGGCGCCAGCTCGACCAGGGCCGCGGTGCGATCGATCTGCTGCCGGAGGTCGTGAGCGCCGCGCGCGGCAAGGCGCAGTTCGTCGTCGACGGCGGGTTCGTGCGCGGCACGGACGTGCTGAAGGGCCTCGCGCGCGGCGCCGCGATGGTGGGGCTCGGCAAGATCCAGGCGCTGGCGCTCGCGGCCGGGGGGCAGCGCGGGGTGGTGCGGCTGCTCGAGATCCTCGAGACGGAGCTCACGGTGAACATGAAGCTGGTCGGCGTTACGAACGTCGCGGACCTCGACGGCACGTACCTGCAGCCCGCAGCGCACGTCACTCCGGTCGGGGTCATGAGCGCCTTCCCGCTGCTCTGATGCTGAGCCCCGCGGAGCAGCTCGGTCTCGCGGGCGCGGTGCTCGACGCGCGCGTGCGTCAGGCCGTGAACTACATTCCGGACTCCACACTCGTGCACGTGGCGAAGCGGCTCGCGGACGACGCGCGCGCGAACGAGGTGCTCTACGCGCACGAGGGCGTGCTCGAGACGGTCCGCATCATGCTGCGTCCGCTGCTCGTGATGCCGGAGCAGCTGAGCTATCTGCACAACGTCTGCTCGCGGATCATGAGCGCGCTCGCGCGTTTTCCCGATCTCTACGCGCGCGACCCGGACATGCGCCGCGTGCTGCCGCTGGCCGACGACGAGCGCGCGTGGTTCGAGGAGGTGTGGCACCCGCTGCACCACGCCGCGCAGACGCTGTATGGCCGGCTCGATGCGCTCTGCGACTTCACTAGCGCGCGCTGGCAGGATTCGCTGCGTTTCATGGAACCGAATCTGTCCGGCGTCGGCGGTCTGCACTTCGGGCCTCTGGCCGAGTCGCTCGTGATGCGCGACGTCGTGCCCACGCTCACGGGCTACGACCCGAATCTCGCCATAGAGCTGCCGCGCGACCAGCGCGACCTGTTCCTGCAGGTGCTGCTGGATCACGCGCGCGCGGTCGGCCGTGCCGGCTCGAACCTGTGCCTCGTCGAGCCGAAGTACGTCGCCGAGGGCCCGGAGGAGCAGTCGCACCTGGTCGAGTACTTCCGCGCACGGCGCGGCATCGAGCTCACGCATGCCGATCCGCGCGAGCTCCGGCTCGTCGGCGACGAGGTCTACTACGAGGACGTGCGCGTCGACGTGGCGTACCGCGACTACGAGCTGCGTGATCTGCTGGCGCTCGAGACCGAGCACGGCACGAAGCTCGACGCGATTCGCGCGCTGTTCCGCCAGAACCGCATGGTGTCGTCGATCGGCGGCGATCTCGACCACAAGAGCTGCTGGGAAGTGCTGACGACCGAGGCGCTCTCGTCACGCTACTTCAGCATCGCCGAGCGGCAGATGTTCCGCCGGCACATCCTCTGGACGCGGATTCTGAACGACCGGAGCACGGATACGCCGGACGGCGTGCAGGATCTGCCGCGCTACGCGCGCGAGCATCGCGAGGAGCTCGTGCTGAAGCCGAACCGCGGCTATGGCGGCGCGGGCGTGCATCTCGGCGCCGGCGTGTCGCAGGGCGAATGGGAGCGCCTGCTCGATACGGCGCTGGCCGAGCAGCACGACCCGCACCGGCAGTGGGTGGTGCAGGCCGCGGCCGCCCTGCCCGTGCACCTGTTCCCCGTTCTGGACGAGCGCGGCCGCACGCACGAGGAGCCGTTCTACGCCGTCATGGGGTTCGCGAGCACGGACCACGGGCTCGGCATCATCGCGCGCGTGTCGCAGAAGCAGGTGGTCAACGTCGCGCAGCGTGGCGGTCTGGCCGCCGTGCTCGTGGGCCATCCGCCCGCCGATCTGACCGGCGCCACGCGCTCACCCGTGCAGGGCGAGCGCGCGCGCCAGGAGCTGCGCGCCGCAGTGACCAGGCTGCGCGACCTCGATGCCGTGATCCGCCTGCTCGAATGGGACGAGGAGACGTACCGGCCCGCCGGTGCTGCGGAGAAGCGCGCGTCGCAGCTCGCGGTGCTCGAAGGCGTGCGCCACGAGCTGCTGGCCGGCGACCGGCTCGGCGACCTGCTCGCGACCGTGAGCGCGTTGGCCGACCTGCCGGCAGAGGATCGCGCCGAGCTCAGATTGCTCGGGCGCGTGCGCCGCGCGGCCGTGGCCCTGCCCGAGAGCCTCGTCACGGCGTTCGCGCAGACGCGCTCGCACTGCCTCGCGGCGTGGGAGGAGGCGCGGTCCGAGGACGACTTCGCCCGGTTCGCAGGGCCGTTCGACGCGCTGCTGAAGCTCATGCGCGAGCGTGCCGAGGCGCTCAAGCTCTCCGACGATCTCTACGACTCGCTGCTCGACGAGCACGAGCCCGGCATGCGCCGCGCGCGCCTGGACCCGCTGCTGCAGTCGCTCGGCACGCGGCTCGGCGCGCTCGTGCCGCTGCTCGCGGAGCGCACGCGCAGGTTCGCCGCGCTGCTGCCGCGCGCCCATTTCGACGAGCACCGCCAGCGCGAGTTCTGCGCGACGCTGCTCGCCGACATCGGCTTCGACTTCGCGCGCGGTCGTCTCGACCGCTCGTCGCACCCCTTCACGCTGATGGCCGGCGAGGACGACGTGCGCCTCACGTTCCGCTCGCGCGCCGACGATCCCGTGCGCTCGATCTTCGCCACGCTGCACGAGGGCGGGCACGCGCTGTACGACCAGGGGTATCCGCGCGATCTGCACGGCCGCCTGCTCGCGGACGCGCCGAGCACGGGCGTGCACGAGGCGCAGGCGCGCCTGTGGGAAAACCACGTGGGCCGCAGCGGGGCGTTCTGGCAGCGCTACTTCGCCACGCTGCGCGAGCTGTTTCCCGCAGCGCTCGCCGGCAGCGATGCGCGCAGCCTGCACCGCGCGATCAACGTCGTGGCGCCGGGCCTGAATCGCGTGGCCGCCGACGAGGCCACCTACAACCTGCACATCCTGCTGCGCTACGAGCTCGAGAACGCGCTGCTCGGGGGCGACCTCGCCGTCGCCGATCTTCCGGGCGCCTGGAACGAGCGCCAGCGGCATCATCTCGGCGTCGTGGCGCCGACCGCGCGCGACGGCTGCCTGCAGGACGTGCACTGGGCGCTCGGCGAGTTCGGCTATTTTCCGACGTACACGCTCGGCAATCTGTACGCGGCACAGCTGGTCGAGACTTACGCGCGCACGCACGATCTCGACGCGGAGATCGCGCGCGGCGATTTCCTGTCGCTGCGCGAGTGGTTGCGCGCGAACGTGCACGCCTACGGCGCGACGCTGGATGCGGAGACGCTGATGCGTCAGGCCACGGGGCAGGGGCTCGATGTCGAGCCGTTCTTCCGCCGTCTCGAGCAGCGCGTGGCCGCGCTCGAGTAGCGAGCCGTCAGTCGAGCACGTGGGACAGCAGCCCGTCGGCCAGCTTCGGCTCGAACCACGTCGACTTCGGCGGCATCAGCTTGCCGGCGTCGGCCACGGCCATGAGCTGCTCCATGCGAGTGGGGTGCAGCGCGAACGCGACCGCCGCGCCGCCGGAGTCCACGCGCTTCTCTAGCTCCGCGAGGCCACGGATGCCGCCCACGAAGTCGATGCGTGCGTCGGTGCGCGGATCCCCAATACCCAGCACGGGCGCGAGCAGCCGGTCCTGCAGCAGGCTCACGTCGAGGCTCGCGACGGGGTCCGTGCGCGGCACGAGATCGCCCCTGATCGCGAGCTCGTACCAGCGGCCGGCGAGATACATGCCGAAGGTCTCGGTGCGGGCCGGCGAGACGCGGCTGGTCGCGGCCGTCACCGCGAACGACTCGCGGATGCGCGCGAGCAGCGCATCGGCCGGCATGCCGTTCAGGTCGCGCACGACGCGGTTGTAATCGAGAATGCGCATCTCGTCGTGCGGAAACGCGACGGACAGGAAGAACTCGTGACTGGCGTCGGGGTTGCCGCGGCGCTGCGCCGCGACGCGTGCGGCGGCCGCCGAGCGATGGTGGCCGTCGGCGATGTACAGGGCGTCGAGAGAGTTCAACGCGGCCGCGAAAGCCGCGACGTCGCGCGGTGTGCTCACGCGCCACACCGTGTGCTGCACGTCGTTCGGGCCTTGTACGCTGAACAGCGGCGGCGCTGTCGCGGCGCCGCGCACGAGCGCGCCGAGCGTGGCGTTCGCGCGGTACGCCAGCAGCACGGGGCCGGTCTGCGCGTTCAGCGTGGCGATGTTGCGCACGCGGTCGTTTTCCTTGTCCGGCCGCGTGAGTTCGTGGCGGCGAATCCGGTGCTGCTCGTACGCCGCCACGGAGCCGGTGAACGCGATGCCGGTCTGTGTGCGGCCGTTCATCGTCATGCGATACACGTAGAAGCTCGGCCCGCGCTCGCGCACGAGCACGCCCGCGTCGACGAGCCTCGCGAGGCTCGCGGCGCCCTGCGCGTAGGCCGCGTCGGAGTAGGGCGAGCTGCCGGGCGGCAGGTCGATCTCGGGCCGCGAGATGTGCAGGAAGCTCTGCGGCCGGCCGGCCGCGAGCGCACGCGCTTCCTCCGTGCTGACGACGTCGTACGGGGGTGCGATCACGGTGGCCGCGTGCTCGGGCGTGGGCCGCAGCGCGGCGAACGGGCGAACGAGGGTCTGGCTGGTCATCGCGAAATTATAGACGGCGCGACGCCGTCTTCGCTCACGTCGCGGCGCCGAGCACCTGCTGCAGAGTCGCGATCGCCGCGGGCTCGCCCGGGCGGCCCGTGACGGGGCGCGGTTTCGCCGCGAGCTCGTGCTCGCATACGGCGCGGCCCGAGAACTCGGCGTGGAAACGCGCGAGCTCGGGCCACGAGCCGAGCGGCACGTGCGGCCCGAACACGTGTTGCAGCACGCTCAACTCCTCCCACAGCAGGCAGTCCGCGACCATGACCGGCCGCTGGCCGAGGTGCGCGAACCATTGCCACTCGATCAGCGTGCGTTCGAGGTTGTGCAGCTGCGCGTTCAGGCGGCCGAGCGTGCGCTTCGCGGCAGCGGCGAGGTCCACGCCGGCGTAGGCCGCCTCGAGCCAGATCTGCAGGGCGACGGGCGTCATGACGTCGACGAACAGGCTCGACAGCAGCATGGCGTGCCGCAGGTTGTCGGCGGCCGAGAGTTGCTGCTCGTCGCCGAAATGGCGATGCACGAATGCCGCGATCACGGGCGTTTCCGCCACGAGCTGGCCGTCGACGTGCAGCACCGGCAGCTTCTGGAACGGACCCGACAGCGAACGGTCGCCGCGGATGGCCGCCCAGGCCGCGAAGTCGGCGCTGAGAGCGATCTCCTCGTCGGCGAAATCGATCCCGCGGATCCTAAAGTAGTAACGCAGGAACTGGGCGCGGCCGCGCGCCGCGAAATACCGGAGCGTGACGTCGGCGGGAACGGTCATGGAGTGGCCTCTGGTCGGACCGGCCGATCATGCCATGGCGTACGCCACCTTCGCAGCTGTCACGGCGGAGGCACGCGTCGGCGCCGGTGCCCCCGCCGGATCGCGACTCGCTGCAACGAGTCGGCGTGAGCCCTCAGCGATCGCGCATGGCCTGCAAGGCCGCGATTCGCTCGTCGAGCGGCGGATGCGACATGAACAATCGCGCGATCCCGGCCCCGGCCTTGCCGCTGATGCCGAATGCGGCCAGCTGCGAGGCGGGCAGCGGCTGATCGTGCGCCATCTTGAGCCGCTCGAGCGCCGCGATCATGCTGCCCGTGCCGGCCAGCCTCGCGCCGCCGCGGTCGGCGCGGAACTCGCGCTGCCGCGAGAACCACATGACGATGACGCTCGCGAGAATGCCGAGCACCAGCTCGGTCACGATCACGGTGACGAAGTAGGCGGGACCGCGGCCTTCCTCGCTCCGGAACACGGCGCGATCGACGATCCCGCCGATGACGCGGGCCAGGAAGATCACGAAGGTGTTGACGACGCCCTGGATCAGCGTGAGCGTGACCATGTCGCCGTTGGCGACGTGGCTGACCTCGTGTCCGAGCACGGCTTCGACTTCTTCCTTCCGCATGGTGCGCAGCAGCCCGGTGCTGACGGCGACCAGCGCGCGGTCGCGGCTCATGCCGGTCGCGAACGCGTTCGGAGTCGGCGAGTCGAACACGCCGACCTCCGGCATGCCGATGCCGGCGGTCCTGGCCTGCGTGCGCACCGTCTCGAGCAGCCAGCGTTCGGCGGCGTCGCCCGGCTGCTCGATCACGTGCACGCCCATCGCGCGCTTGGCCATCCACTTCGACATGGCGAGCGACAGGAACGAGCCGCCGAAACCGAGCAGTGCGGCGAACACGAGCAGGCTGCCGAGGTCCCCGCCCTGAGCCGTAAGCCATCGGTCTACGCCGAGGAGGCGTGCTGCGATCGACAGCACGAGCAGGATCGCGAGGTTGGTGGCGAGGAACAGAACGATGCGTTTCATTGGGAGCTCCAGTATCGACTGACGGTTGATCGGGTATGCGGGCGTTGCGTCACTGCGCCGCCGCTGGCCGTGGCGCCGTCTCGCGGGTCCGATGCAGCGAGTACAGCGCGCCGGCCGTCAGCAGGCCGACGGTGACTGCGAGAGAGATCCATGCAGGCACTTTGCCGAGCCAGTTCACGGCGAAGATCTCGGCGCCGATGAAGACGAGCACGAGGGCGAGCGCGTATTTCAGGGACTATGACTCCGCGGGCAGGTCGCGCTCGAGCTGGCTGTGGCGGGCCGGCCGGTTGCGGCCGAGCGTGGTCTGCGTGGCGCGCTCGAGTTTCCCGAACGCGGCGGCGATCGCGCCATAGAGGTCGGAGTCGAGGTCGCTCGCCACGACGCTCGTGCGGTGGCGCCCAAGGCGCGCATGTACGAGGCACCCCTTGTCGATGCCGCCGCGGCGGCCGTTCACGTCGAAGAGCCTGACCTGCAGCCTGACGTCGAGCGCCGGGAAGCGGCTGGCGAAACCGCGGGCGCCGGACTCGACCGCGGCGCACAGCGCGGGTGTCAGGGTGAATCCCCGGGATTTCAGGTCCGTCCGCATCGTGAATCTCCGTAGCCTGGGAGTGCCACGTAGGCTAGGGTGGAGCAAAGACAAAAAAAAGCAGAAAATAGAGCCTGTAACATCAGGTTATTTCTGATGACGAAAGCGCGTCCCCTGAACCTGAAGCATCTGCGCTACTTCGCTGAGGTGGCCCGTCGCGGCTCGGTCACGGCCGCGGCCCGCACGCTGTTCGTGGCGCCGCAGACGATCAGCGCGCAGCTGCAGGATCTCGCACACTCGGTCGGACAGCCGTTGTTCGAGCGCATCGGCCGCAAGCT
Organism: Gammaproteobacteria bacterium; assembly: GCA_035548835.1. Taxonomy (GTDB): domain Bacteria; phylum Pseudomonadota; class Gammaproteobacteria; order Steroidobacterales; family Rariloculaceae; genus FEN-1219. Next base: position 20,462 of record DASZSB010000148.1, read on the forward strand.
CGTGCTGACGCCGGCCGGCCAGACGGCGCTCGATTACGCCAATGCGATCTTCGCGCTCGGCGACGAGCTCGGTGCCGTGCTGCGCGGGGGTGCGAGGCCGAAGAGCATCGTCCTGCGCGTGGGGGTCACGGACAGCGTGCCCAAGCTGCTGACGGTGGCGTTGCTGCAGCCGGTCGTCGACCGTCATCGCAAGGAGCTCGAGCTGTATTGCGGCGAGGGCGTCTACGGCGAGCTGCTCGGCCGGCTGGCGGCGGGCGAGCTCGACATGGTGCTGGCCGACACGGCCGTGCCGGGCAATCTGGCGCGCTCGCTGCAGGCGTCCACCCTCGCCGACTCCGGCATGACGTTCCTCGCGGCGCGGCCGCTTGCCGCGCAGTTGCGCCGCCGTTTCCCCGCGAGTCTGGATGGCGCTCCGTTTCTCGCGGGCTCCGCTCCCTCGTCGCTGGTCGGTCAGGCGCTCGAGGCGTGGTTTGCGCGACACTCCGTGCGCCCGCACGTCGTCGGCCGGGTGGAGGACAGTGCGTTGCTCAAGGGTTTCGCGCAGCGCGGGCTCGGTGTCGTGGCAGTGCCGAGCTCGATCGAGAAGGAAGTCGTGCGCCAGTACGGCCTGCGCGTCGTGGGCCGGACCGACGAGGTCTCGCAGTCCGTGTTCCTGATCCGGGCTCGTGGCCGGCGGCCGCATCCGCTCGTCGCCGAGCTGGCCACGCACGGCGCCTACGATCGAGGGGTCCTACGTGTGCCCGCCGGCGCTGCCGGAGCTTCCTCGGCCGGCCACCCGTAGCAACAGGAAACCGGCGACGCCCGACGCCAGCGAGCCCACCATGACGCCGAACCGGTCGATGCCCGCGTATTGGGCTCCGGCTTCCTCGTAAGCCAGCGAGCCGATGAAGAGGCTCATGGTGAAACCGATGCCGCAGAGGAGTGCGATCCCGAGCATCAGTCGCCAGGTCGTCTGCGGCGGCAGCGGCGCGAATCCGAATTTGACGGTGAGCCAGGTCAGCGCGAACACGCCGAGCGGCTTGCCCACGAACAGCCCGAGCGCGATGCCGAGAGGCACGCCGCCCGTCAGTGCGCGCGCGTCCATTGCGCCGAGGTCGATGCCGGAATTCACGAACGCGAACGCAGGCAGGATCGCGAACGCCACCCACGGGTGCAGCGCGTGGATCAGCGGCTTCAGCGGCGCGGGGCCGCCGTCGCGCGTGCGGCCCGGGATCGCGAATCCGAGCGCGACGCCCGCGAGCGTCGCGTGCACGCCGGACTTCAGCACGCACACCCACAGCGCGACGCCCACGACGACGTAGACGTCGACGCGGCGGACGCCGAGGCGGTTCAGGACGAATAGCGCGGTCAGACCGAGAGCGGCCAGCGCGAGGGAAGCCGGCGCCAGATCGGCCGAGTAGAAGAGCGCTATGATCACGATGGCGGCCAGATCGTCGAGCACGGCCAGCGTCAGCAGGAACATCTTGAGCGCCGGAGGCATGGCCGGGCCGAGCAGCGCGAGCACGCCCACGGCGAACGCGATGTCGGTGGCCGTCGGAATGGCCCAGCCGGCGAGCGCGTTCGCGTCGCCGGCGTTCAACGCGACGAAGATCAGCGCCGGCGCGGCCACGCCGCCGGCGGCCGCGGCCGCCGGCAGCACCAGGCCGCGGCGGTCGGCCAGGTACCCGTCCAGCGTTTCCTGCTTGATCTCCATCGACACTAGGAAGAAGAAAACGGCCATCCACAGGTCGTTGACCCACAGCAGCAGCGGCTTCTCGACGGTGAGCGTGCCCACGCGCACTTCGCCGTCGAGCGTGAGCAGTGCGGCATAGGCGCCGTTCAACGGCGAGTTCGCCACGATGAGCCCCAGCACGGCGGCGACGAGCAGCACGACGCCACCGCCGGCGTCGGTGTGCAGCAGCGCCAGCAACCGTCGAAGCAGAGAGCCTGCCTGGCCGTGTCCCGTGCCCACGACGGTCAGAGCCCGTAGCGCTTCGCGAGCAGGAACGACAACACGGTCAGCATCAGTGCCACGAGGGGCGCGCCCACCTTCACGAAGTCGCTGAAGCGGTAACCGGCGGCGTTCATGACGATCAGGTTGGTCTGGTAGGCCATGGGCGTTGCGTAGCTCAGATTCGCGCCGAACAGGATCGCCAGCACGAACGGCTCGAGCGGCAGGCCGAGCTGGTTCGCGGTGGCCACGGCGATCGGCGTGCCGACGGCCGCGGTGGCCGCGTTCGACACGAAGTTCGTGAGGAGCGCGGCGAACCCCATGAACACGGCGAGCTGTGCCGCGGGCGGGAGGTACTGGACCACCGCTGCAATGCCCTGCGCGGCCCAGCCCGCGGCGCCGGTCGCGACGAGGCTCTGCCCGAGCGCCACGCTCGAGGCGATCAGCAGCACGACCTGCAGGCTCAGCGCGCTGCCGATGCCTTCGAATCGCACGCACCCCGTCACGATCATCGCGATCACGCCGAGGAAGCTCGCGACGTGGATCGGCAGCAGCTGCGTAGAGGCCGTCACGAGGACGGTGACCATGATCAGCAAGGCGACCCACGCGCGCGGCGAGTGCGGCAGCACGAGGTTCGCGTCGAGCAGCATCAGGTCGCGCCGGCCGCGCAATTTGTCGATGCGCTCTGTGTCGCCCTGCACGAGCAGGATGTCGCCCGCGCTGAGCGGCGTGTCGACGATGTCGGTGGTGCGGTGCAGCAACCCCGTGCCGCTGCTGAGCCCCACCACGGCGACTTCGTGGTGCTCGGCGAATCCGGATTCCCGCAGCGTGCGGCCGTTCAGGTCCGATGCGTTGCCCACCACGATCTCGGCCAGGCGCGCGTCGGCACGCGGAGTCTTCGCCGCGACCTGCTCGGTGCCGGCGCGCTCGAACAGATCGACGTTGAACGCGGATGCGAACTCGCGCAGTCCCTCGGGCGTGTCGCTGAGCAGCAGCGCGTCGCCGTCGAGCAGCTCCGTGCCAGGGTCCGCCGGCAACTGCTGCCCGGCGCGCAGCAGGGCCAGCGCGGGCAGCGGCCGCCCGAGCGTGCGTGCCAGATCGGCGAGCTTGCGGCCCTTGAGCCTGGCGTTCTCGGCGGCCACGGCGACGCGCGCTTCGTAGAGCCGGTCCGAGCGCGCGCTGCCGCGGTCGGTGCTCGGCAGCAGGTATGGCGCCACGAGCCAGAGATACGGGATCGCGAGCAGGAACGCGACCAGTGCGGTGCCCGTGAAGTCGAACAGACCCATGCGCGCCATGCCGAGGTCCTCGGCGATGCGCAGCACGAGCAGGTTCGTCGAGGTGCCGACGCTGGTCAGCATGCCGCCGGCCAGGATCGCGAAGTTGACGGGCATCAGCGTCTTCGATGCGGGGTAGTGCGTGCGCTCGGCCAGCGACAGCAGCAGTGGCAGCATCAGCACGAGCACGGGCGTGTCGTTGATGAAGGCGCTGGCGGCGCCGGCGATCACGAGCGTGCACAGGAAGCCGAGCCAGCGGTTCAGCTTCCAGAGGCGGCTCAGCAGCCGCACGACGGGCTCCATCGCCCCGGTGGTCGTGAGCCCGCGCGCCAGGATCATGAGGCTGCAGATGGCGATCAGCGCGGGATGGCCGAACGACTGGAAGATCTCGATCTCCGTGAGCCGCCTGCCCGCGCCGTCGTACGGGAACAGGTAGAAGATCAGCAGCAGCGTGACGAGCAGCAGCAGCGAGACCAGCTCGATGCGGATCCATGGCCGCGTGTAGAGGTAGAACGCCGCGGTCGTCACGACGATCAGTAGAATCGTATGTGCGCCGGGCATGCAGAACCTTCGTTGGCTGTCGCGACTGGCATCTTAACCGAGCCCGGCTGAGTGCATTCAATCCGCATCGACTGATTTTTTCGCAAGCGCTCCGCGGAGGCGCCGGTTGGCTAGACTGGGTTCCGGGTGCGGTTTGAAGGAGTGCGTCATGGACCAACTGCTTTCTCCCGATGGGCTGGTTTCGGTATGGAGGTCTTTCTACGCGTGGCTGCGCAACGACGCTCTCGTGCCCGATCACACGCTGCAGGCGGTGATCGTGGTCGTGTCGCTCGGCGCGGCGATGCTGATCGCGCGCTCGTTCCGTCGCTGGCTCGCGCGCCGGTACGCGCAACCGCCCGCCGGTCGCGGCGCGCAGATCGTCGCGTTTCTGGCGATGCCCGTCGTCTGGCTGCTGCTGCTGTGGCTCGCGCTGTCGATATCGAACGCGCTCGGCCGGCCGCGCGGGCTGCTCGATACCGTTGCGACGCTCGTTGCTGCGTGGATCGGCATTCATCTCGCGTCGCAGGTCGTCAAGAATCCGCTGTGGTCGAAGCTGATCACGTGGACGGCATGGTCGATTGCGGCGCTCAGCATCGTGGGGCTGCTCGATCCCACGATCGCGGCGCTCGACTCCGTGGGCATCCAGGCAGGGCAGCTGCGGATCTCGATCTACACGGTGCTGCGCTCCACGGTGGCCCTGGCCGTGCTGCTGTCGGTCGCGCTCTACTTCACGGGGCTCATCGAGGCTCGGATCCGCACGAGCCGCGCCCTGTCGCCCACGGTACAGGTGCTGTTCACGAAATCGCTGCGCACGGTGCTCGTGGCGTTCGCCGTGCTGATCGCCGTGCACAGCGTCGGCATCGATCTCACGGCGCTCGCGGTCGTGGGCGGCGCCATCGGTCTCGGTGCCGGCTTCGGCCTGCAGAAGATCGTGAGCAACCTGATCGCCGGCGTGATCCTGCTGATCGACCGCTCAGTGAAGCCGGGCGACGTGATCGCGGTCTCGGGCACCTACGGCTGGGTCACGGCACTCGGCGGCCGGTACGTTTCCGTCGTGACGCGCGACGGCGTCGAGCACCTCATACCGAACGAGACGCTGATCTCCGAGCGAGTGGAGAACTGGACGCACACCCACAGCCGGACGCGGCTCAAGGTCGACCTGCGCGTGCACTACCGGTCCGATCTGAAGCGCGTCATGGCGATCTGCGAGGAAGCCGCGCGCGAGAACCCGCGCGTGCTCGCCGATCCCGCGCCGAAGTGCCTGCTGCTCGAGTTCGGCGACAGTGCACTGAAGCTGCAGCTGCGGTTCTGGATCGCCGACGCGCAGAACGGCGTGCAGAACGTGAAGAGCGAGGTGCTGCTGCGGATCTGGGAGCTGTTCCGTCAGCAGGACATCGAGGTGCCTTACCCGCAGCACGACCTGCACATACGTTCGAGCGCGACGACACTCGAGCCCGTGTCCGGCGCCGCCTAGGCCGGGACCGGTGATGCGCCGGCCACGAACACCGTGCGGGTCGGGTAGGCGAAGTCGATGGACTCGGCCGCGAACTGTTCGTAGAGGGCGAGGTTCACGGCCTGCTGGATATCCATGTACAGGTTGTAGTCCGGCGAGAGCACGTAGTACACGGTCTCGAAGACGAGGGCCGAGTCCCCGAATGTCTGGAAGTGCGAGCGGTCGAAACGGACGTGCGGCTGGGACTCGATCGCCGCGCGCACCATCGCCGGAATGCGCTTGAGCGTGGCCGGCGGAGTCTGGTAAGTCACGCCGAAAGAGAACACGACCCGCCGCTCGAACATGCGGCCGTAGTTCCTGATGCGGCTCTTCAGCAGGTCCGCATTGGCGAGCACGACCTGCTCGCCCGACAGGCTGCGCAGGCGCGTGGTCTTCAGTCCGACGTTCTCGACGGTGCCGAGCAGCTCGTCGATCACGAGGAAGTCGCCGACCACGAACGGCTTGTCGAGCACGATCGACAGCGACGCGAACAGATCACCCAGGATGCTCTGCGCGGCCAGCGCCACGGCAATGCCGCCCACGCCGAGGCCTGCGACGAGCGCCGTGATGTTGACGCCGAGGTTGTCGAGCGCCACGAGCAGCACGGCCGCCCAGACGGCCAGCCGGAGCACGAAGCTCAGCAGGTCCAGCGCGGCGACAGAGCCCGGGTCGGCCGCGAGCTGGCGCTCGCGTCGCAGCTCGATGAACGCCGTCAGTGCAGTGGTTCCCCAGATCCCGAGCTGGATCAGGAGCGCGATCGTGACGACGCGCGGGATCAGCATTTCGGTCCAGGCCGTGGAATGCAGGAATCGCGAGCCGACGAGCAGCGCGGCGAGCAGCAGCAGCCACGCGGACGTCCGCGCGCTCAGCCGGTGGGCGATCTGCATCATCGCGGGCGCGTCCGCGCCGGCGAAACGCGCGAGGCGTGTGCGCAGCACCCGGCGCAGCGCGGCGAGCAAGCTCCACGTCAGCACGAAGACGGTCACGCTCGTGACCCAGGCCAGCACCGAGTTGCCGAGGATTTCGTAGTCGAGCCACTCGAGCAGATGCATGCAGGCCTCCTTTCCGTCGTTGCGGGCCGTTGAAAGCGAGGACGACTCTCTCTCGGCGTGAGCCGCGCGAGCGTTGTGGAGTCGGGTGTACCCCGGAGTGTAGCGACGTCAGCGCATCGCGACCACCCCGTCGACGAATTTTCTGCGAGAACTTGGCAGCGCTCGCCGAGCGAAGTAAGGTTCGGGCATGAGCGCGGCGTTGCTACCAGTGTGGCGCGACGACTGGGCGCTGTTCCTGGATGTCGATGGCACGTTACTCGAGATCGCGGCAATCCCCGCCGCGGTGTGCGTGCCCGAACGTGCGGTTCGCGTCCTCGCCACCTTGCAGCAGCGATTGCAGGGAGCCGTCGCGCTCGTGTCGGGTCGCCGGATCGCCGAGCTCGATCGACTGTTCGCGCCGCTGCGCCTGCCCATCGCGGGCGTACACGGTGCGGAGCGGCGCGATGCCGAGGGCCGGCTCGCGCAACCGCAGCACGACGCGGCACTCGCGCCGGCACGCCGTCTGCTCTCTCGTTGGCGGACGACGCACGCGGACGTCCTGATCGAAGACAAGGGCGTCGCGTTGGCGCTGCATTACCGCGCAGCGCCGGAGCGCGAGTCCGCCGTCCGGCGCATCGCGGCCGAGGCCGTCACGAGCCTTGGCCCGGGTTTCCACGTGCAGGAGGGAAAAAAGGTGCTCGAGATCAAGGCCGACTCGGCGGGCAAGGGATTCGCGATCGCCGCGTTCATGCGGGAGCTCCCGTTTCGGGAACGCGTGCCCGTGTTCGTCGGGGACGATCTCACCGACGAAGACGGGTTCGAGGTGGTCAATCGGCTGGGCGGGCATTCCATCGCCGTCGGGATCGACCGCCCGACGCGGGCACGCTGGCGGCTTCGGGACGAGCGGGACGTGCTCGACTGGCTCGATCGGGGCGCCGGCGGGGAGCGGGCATGACGGCCAGTCTCGAGCTCGCCTCGATCGGCAACTGCCAGATCGCAGCGCTGCTGGATCGACAGGCACGGATGGTGTGGGCGTGCCTGCCGCGACCCGACGGCGATCCCGTGTTCTGCTCGCTGCTGGCGGGCGATGCCGAGCCCGACGCAGGCTACTACGACGTCGAGCTCATGGGATTCGTGCGCAGCGAGCAGCGGTACCTGCCCAATACGGCCATCGTCGAGACCGTGCTGCGCGACGGCAGCGGCGGCGCGGTCAAGATCATCGACTTCGCGCCGCGGTTCCACCACCACCGCCGGTTCTTCCGGCCGGTCATGCTCGTGCGGATGTTGGTGCCGCTCGCAGGCAGCCCGCGAGTGCGGGTCCGGCTGCGGCCCCTCGGGGACTACGGGGCCGTGCGCCCGACGCTGACCTACGGCAGCAACCACATCCGCTTCGTGCTGCCGGGCTTCACGATCCGTCTGACGACGGACGCGTCCGTCACTGCGATCGTCGAGGAGCGCGCGTTCGTGCTCGATCACCCGGTGGCCCTCGTGCTCGGCCCGGACGAGACGCTGACCGATTCGCCGGGTGGCATCGCCCACCACTTCCTGGCCGAGACGAGGAGTCATTGGGAGGGGTGGACGCACGGGCTGTCGGTGCCTTTCGAGTGGCAGGATGCCGTCATTCGCGCGGCGATCACGCTGAAGCTCTGTACGTTCGAGGATACCGGCGCCGTGATCGCCGGTGTCACGACCTCGATCCCGGAATCGCCCGACAGCGGGCGCAACTGGGACTATCGCTACTGCTGGCTGCGCGACGCGTTCTTCGTCGTGCAGGCGCTGAACAGGCTCGGCGCCACGACGACCATGGAGCAGTACCTGCGCTACGTGCTGAACGTCGCGACCGAGACCGGTGGCCGGCAGCTGCAGCCGGTGTACGGGATCTCCGGCGAGCCGCGTCTCACCGAGCGCATCGTTGCGTCGCTGCCGGGTTATCGCGGCATGGGCCCCGTGCGCGTCGGGAATCAGGCCTACGAGCAGATCCAGAACGACGTCTACGGCGCCGTCGTGATGGCGGCGACGCAGTACTTCTTCGACCGGCGCATCGTGACGCCGGGCGGTGTCGCGGACCTGCAGCGTCTCGAGATTCTCGGCGAGCGCGCCGTGCAGCTCTTCGATGCTCCGGACGCGGGCCTCTGGGAGTACCGCGGCCGGCAGCGCGTGCACACGTTCTCGAGCGCCATGTGCTGGGCGGCCGCCGACCGCCTCGCGCGCATCGCGCGGCACCTCGGCCAGCAGGACCGTGCGCTGTACTGGGGAGCCGCGGCCGAGCGCATGCACGCGGAGATCGCCCGTGCCGCCTGGAATCCGCAGCTCGGCTGCTTCACGGAGAGTTTCGGTCGCGATGACGTCGATGCCAGCGCGCTGCTCCTGCCCGCGCTGGGATTCCTGCGCGCCGACGACCCGCGTTTCGCGAGCACGGTGCACGTGCTCGAGCAGAAGCTGCGCGTCGGCAAGCACATGCGGCGGTATACCTCCGCGGACGACTTCGGTCTGCCCGAGAGCGCGTTCAACATCTGCACGTTCTGGTACATCGACGCGCTCGCCGCCATCGGCCGCCGCGACGAGGCGCGCGAGATCTTCGAGAACATGCTCTCCTGCCGCACGTCGCTCGGACTCCTGTCCGAGGATGTGGATCCGAATACCGGCGAGCTGTGGGGCAACTTCCCGCAGACGTACAGCATGGTCGGGATCATCAATTCGGCCATGCGGCTCAGCCGGCCATGGGAAGACGCGTTGTGAGCAGGATCGTCGCCGTCTCGAATCGCGTGGCGGAGCCGCGGCACAAGGCGTCCGCGGGCGGCCTCGCGGTCGGCGTGCTCGGTGCGCTCGAGAAGGACGGCGGAGTCTGGTTCGGCTGGAACGGCGAGCTCGTGTCCGGCGAGTCGCAGGACCCGGTCGTGCACGTCCGTCAGGGAGTGACGTACGCGACGATCGCGCTGAACGACGTGCAGTTCGAGCGCTACTACAACGGCTTCTGCAACAACACGCTCTGGCCGCTGTTCCATTACCGGCTGGGACTCTTCGAGTACGATCGCGGGCAGTACGAGAGCTACGTTGCGGTCAGCGACCTGTTCGCCCGCAAGCTGCGGCCGCTGCTCAGGCACGACGATCTTATCTGGGTGCACGACTTCCACCTGATCCCGCTCGGCCAGCGTCTGCGCACGGCCGGTGTGGAGCAGCCGCTCGGATTCTTCCTGCACACCCCGTTCCCGTCGTTCGAGGTGTTGCGCGCGCTGCCGGTACACGAGGACCTGCTGCGCAGCCTGTGCGGTTACGACGTCGTGGGTTTCCAGACGGCACGCGACCTGCGCGGGTTTCTGGATGCCGTGACGCAGCCCGGCATCGGCGCCACGCCGCTCGCCGACGGCTCGCTTCGATTCGGCGACCACACGGTTCGCGCGCTCGTGTGCCCGATCGGCGTCGACGTCGAGGATTGCGCCCGTCGCGCCGCCGCCAGCGAGGGCTCGCGCCAGCTTGCCGGCATTCGCGCGAGCCTGCACGGCCGCCGGCTGCTGATCGGCGTGGACCGTCTCGATTACAGCAAGGGATTGCCGAAACGATTCGAGGCGTTCGAGACGCTGCTCGAGCAGCATGCCGAGTTCCGGCGCGAGATCACGTTCACGCAGATCGCCGCGCCCACGCGCTCCGGGGTTCGTGCCTATACGGAGATCCGCCACGAGCTCGAGCGCCTGGCCGGCCACATCAACGGCCGGTTCGCGGAGGTCGACTGGGTGCCGCTGCGGTATCTGAATCGCGCCATCGAGCGCGGCGTCCTGCTCGCGATGTTCAGGCTCGCGCGCGTCGGTCTCGTGACGCCGTTTCGCGACGGCATGAATCTCGTCGCCAAGGAGTACGTCGCCGCGCAGGACCCGGCCGACCCGGGCGTGCTCGTGCTGTCGACGATGGCGGGCGCCGCGGAGGAGCTGCGCGACGCGGTGCTCGTGAACCCGTTCGACACCCGCGCGGTCTCGGAGGGCATCCGCCGCGGGTTGACCATGTCGCGTGACGAGCGCCGAGCCCGCCATGCCGCGTTGCTCGACGTGCTGCGCCGCAACGACATCGATGCTTGGCGCGAACGATTCGTCGCGGCGCTCCGTCGGCGCCCCGCCACCGGCGTCGCCCGGGCGTGAGTCACGCGCACTAACGCGCACGAGACAGGATGTGACCGAATCCGGACCTGGTGCGGGTTACGTCAATCAAGTCTCTCGTCACTAACTGACACGGCGGGTCAAGCCGACGCGACATAACGCCGGCATGCACGCCGGCGCACGGCCTCGCGCCGGGCGTGGCATGGCTCTTGCTCCTCTGCTCGTGTGGTCCACCGCGGCTGCGGCCGTGGACACGAGTAAGCGGGTGCGATCATGGAAGTGCGAGTGCTGAATATCCTGCCGATACCGGTGTGTCCGGAACCGGACTACCTGCGCGTCCATACCGAGCCGGAGCCGTACGACGATACCGTCGTGCTCGCGACGATCGAGCGCGTGACCGACCGCGCCCGGCCCGGCGAGGCTGTGACCAAGCGCATCAGGACCCTCGTTGCACGCCGCCCGATGCCCGTCGATGCCGTGCTGACGTTCGCGATGAGCTACGCCGCGCGCAAGCACATCCCGGTGGTCTATGCCGACGGGGATCCCGGTAGCGCCGCCTGATCGGCCCGAATTCGAGTTGGTCTGGAGCCAGTCCTCATGAGTACTGCCTACGCGATGCGGACGCTGCCGGCCCGGCGACACCCGGAGGCCGGCTTCACTTTGATCGAGCTCATGATCGTGGTGGCGATCATCGGCATCCTGGCGTCGATGGCCATTCCCGCCTACCAGAGCTACACGATCCGTGCCCAGGTGGCCGAAGGGCTCGCGCTGGCGGCGGCCGCGAAGCCGCCGGTTGCCACCTCGTTCCTCGATCGCGGCCAGGCGCCCGCGAATCGCGTGGCCGCGGGCCTGTCGGCCAACGCGACCGATTCCAGCGGACAGTACGTGACGTCGATCGACGTCGCGAACGGCGTCATCGTGATCACTTACGGCCACGCCGCCAGCGCGCTGATCGCCGGGCTGACGCTCACGCTGACGCCGTACGAGACGCAGGACGGGTCGGTCTCCTGGCGCTGCGGCACATCCGCGGCGCCGGCAGGGCTGAACCTGCTCGGGACCGCCGGCGGCGGCAACACTGCCGTCTACATCGCTCCGACGGTGCCCGTGCAGTACCTGCCGTCGAGCTGCCGACTGTAGCGTTGGCTCAGGTGTTCGCGCGTATCAGCCACGCTTCGTACGCCACGAGCACGGCGTAGGCCGCGACGAGCGCCAGAAAGACCGCCTTGCCGGGAACGATCCGGAACAGGCGGCTCCGGGCGACGGCGACCAGCAGCACGATGCCGATGCCGGTCAATGCCATCTTGACCACGGCGAACAGCGACGGATGCTCGTTGACGAGCAGGGCCAGCAGCGGATTCACTTCCGTGGCGCCGTTGCCGAGCAGCGTCACGGTCAGAAACGCGTCGGCCACGCTGAGCGCGAGCATCGTCAGCGCCAGGAACAGCAGTTGCGGATGATGCCAGTCGATCGGCACGTCGCGATCGGTGGTCCTGCGGCCCGCTCGCCGGCGCGGGTTGAACGCGCCACGCAGGATGCTGCGGACGGTCAGGCTCCGCCGATCGGCCGTGTTGGCCCGCCGCTCGACGAGCGGCGCCGCATCGCTCGCCGTCGTCGCGGGTTGATCTGCGCCGGAATCTCGGGGACGGTCCATACGGGTCGGGTGACAGGGTGTGCGCCAGCGTGACGCGCGGTCGTCCGGCTGACCAGCCGCCGTCGCCGAAACTGCGACTCACGTCGCCCTCTGCGATAATGCCGGACTCGCCGCCGCCACGGAGCCATGCATGACGCGCGCCACGATCTATCACAACCCGAAGTGCAGCAAGAGCCGCGGTGCGCTCGCGTTGCTCGAGCAACGCGGCGTCGACGCGACCGTGATCGAGTATCTGAAGACGCCGCCTACGGCCGCAGAGCTCGCGGCGCTCGTGGCGAAGCTCGGCATCGCGCCCGAGCAGCTCGTCCGCAAGGGCGAGGACGTGTACAAGCAGCACTACGCCGGCAAGACGCTGTCGGCCGAGGAGTGGATCGCGGCCATGGTCCGGCACCCGATCCTGATCGAGCGGCCGATCGTCGTGGTGGGCGATCGTGCCGTCCTCGGCCGTCCTCCCGAGAACGTCGAGCGGCTGCTCTGACGAGGGGCGCGACGCGCGCCGGGCCGGGGCGTCGTGCCCCGGAGCCGCACCGGTCGTGAACTGCGTCGCGAACGCAGCCACGGAAGTGAGACGTGCTCGCCGCAGAGATGGTTAGCCCGTGAATACGATGGCACGGTCACATCAGGCGTAGCCCGGGAGCTCCGGGGGGAGCTCGGGTCTCGTCTGGTCCAGGAATTCTCATGGGCGCCAGGAAGGGAGCCGTCGCGCGCAAAACCGAGCGCGACGCGGCACCGAAGGGGGAATCGCTGCGGCAGGCGCAGGCCAGGCTGCAGTGTGTCGTCGAGCTCGCGGCGGACTGCTACTGGGAGCAGGATCAGCACCTTCGGTTCACGAAGTGTCAGGTGCGCCAGCCGGCGGAGGCCGCCGGCTGTCTCGACGGGTTGGTTGGCAGCACGATGCCGGATCTGTGTCCGGCCCCCGTGGGCGCGCGCGGCTGGGACGCGCACCGCGAGCGGTTCGCCGAGCGTCAGGCGTTTCGCGACCTGATCCTGCCGCTTACTGATGCGCGGGGCGCGATTCGCTTCGTGAGCTTCAGCGGTCAACCCGTCTTCGACGACCGGCTGGGATTTCGCGGTTACCGTGGGATCGCGCAGGACGTCAGCGTGGCGATGCGCGCAGAGCACCTGCAGCAGCTCGAGCACACCATCGCGCGGATCCTGGCCGAGACCGACGGCGTTCCGGAGGCCCTCAAGGTCGTGGTGCACTCGATTTGCGAGCTGCAGGGCTGGGCCGCGGGCGCCTTCTTCGGTTACGACGAGCAACACGGCCGGCTGCGCTGGTGCGGCGGCTGGGGCACGGCGCCCACGCGGTCGATTGCGCCGGGCATGGCGGGCGGCGGGCAGTCGGTGATCGGCTCGCTGCGCGACGTGCCCGACTGGCTGCCGGGACACGGTGAGCCCGTCTGGGTCGCCGACCTCGCGTCCGATCCGCGCACGGCGCACGCGCCGCTCCCCGCAGACGTCGAGTGGCGGTCGGGCGTGTTCGTCGCGGTGCGCTCGCGCGGTGCGGTGCTCGGCATTCTCGAGTTCTACGCGCCGTGCATCGCCGCGCCGGACCCGGGCCTCGTGCGCGTGCTGCGCGTGGCGGCTGCGGAGATCGGTCACTTCTACGAGCGGGCGGTCGACATGGAACGGCTGCGCGAGAGCGAGGAGCGTTTCTCCTCGACGATGGAGCTCGCCGCCATCGGCATCGCCCACGTGGGCCACGACGGCCGCTTCGCCTACGTGAATCCGCAGCTGTGCGAAATGCTGGGATACAGCGAGGCGGAGCTGCTCGGGCTGACTGTGGCGCAGATCACCCACCCCGATGACGCGGGCAAGACCGACGACCTGCGCGACCAGCTGCGCTCGGGTGCAATCAAGTCGTTCAAGGTCGAGAAACGCTACCTGCGCAAGGACGGCACACCGCTCTGGGTCGGGCTCACGATCGCAGTGAAGCGCGACCGTCGCGGCCGGCCGGCCTACGACGTCTCCATCGTCGAGGACATCTCGGATCGCAAGCGGGCCGAGGAGAAGATCCAGTACCTCGCCACGCACGACGGCCTCACGGGCCTGCCGAACCGCGTGATGTTCACGGAGTTGCTGGCGCTGGCGGCGGAGAGGTCGCGGCGTTACCGCCGCAGCTTCGCCGTGCTGTTCGTCGATCTCGACCGCTTCAAGATCATCAACGACACGCTCGGCCACGAAGCCGGCGACGTGCTGCTGCGCGAAATCGCCGCGCGGCTCAAGGATTGCGTGCGTGCGAGCGACGTCGTGGCGCGCCTCGGCGGCGACGAGTTCGTCGTGCTGCTGCAGGAAGCCGGCGGCGAGACGGACGTGGGGTCCATCGCGCGAAGCATTCTCGCGGCCGTCATGAAGCCGGTCGTGATCCTGGACCACGAGTGCCGCGTGACGGCCAGCATCGGCGTCTGCATGCATCCGGCGGACGGCCAGGACGAGCTCGCAGTCATGAAGCACGCCGACATGGCGATGTACCTGGCGAAGGAAGAGGGCAAGAACAACTACCAGTTCTACACGGACGACATGAAGGCGCACTCGATCGAGCGGCTGACGCTCGAGAACGGTCTGCGCCGCGCGCTCGAGCGGCAGGAGTTCTCGCTGCACTATCAGGCCAAGGTGGACTTCCGTACCGGCAGCATCACCGGTGTGGAGGCGCTGCTGCGCTGGCAGACGCCGGAGCTCGGGAACGTTTCGCCCTCGCAGTTCATTCCGGTCGCCGAGGAGACGGGCCTGATCGTGCCGATCGGCCGGTGGGTGCTGCGCGAGGCCTGCGCGCAGAACGTGGCCTGGCAGCGGGACGGGCTGCCGCCGATCCGCATGTCCGTGAACCTGTCGATGCGCCAGCTGAACGACGACGGTCTGATCGAGGAGATCCGCGAGGTGCTGCGCGCGACCGGCATGGCGCCGGAGCTGCTCGAGCTCGAGGTGACCGAGAGCACGATCATGCAGAACGCGGAGCGCGCCGTGAGCGTGCTGACCGCGATCAAGTCGCTCGGCGTGCGTCTTGCGATCGACGACTTCGGCACGGGCTACTCCTCGCTGGCGCATCTGAAGCGCTTCCCGATCGACACGCTGAAAGTCGACCGCTCGTTCATCCGCGAGGTGCCAACGGGCGCCGAGGATCGCGCCATCACGGAGGCGATCATCGCGATGGGCAAGACGCTCTCCCTGACCGTGGTCGCGGAAGGCGTCGAGACGCCCGAGCAGCAGGCGTTCCTGCGCGAGCGCGCCTGCGACGAGATGCAGGGGTACTACTTCAGCACGCCGGTGCCGGCGATCGAGTTCGCCGCGCTGTTTCGCGCGTACCAGCCGCAACCGCTCGGCTGATTCCCGGCGCCCGTCGCCGCGGCACGCGCGATCGCCCGCCAGCGTGCCCGGAACGCGCGGGGAAGGTACCATTCCCGCCACTCGGGGCCACGGAGCTTCAGCATGCTAGCGGGAAGAAAACTCTGGCACGTCGCTGGTCGTGTCGTCGCGCTCGCCGGTCTGACGTGTCTCGCGGCCCGTCACGCGGGCGCCGGGGTCACGGCGGTACGCTTCGCCGAGAACCCGCTCGTCAGCGTCCGCTCGGATCCGTCCGTCGGCGACAACGTGAACGGGCCGTCGATCATCCGGGTGCCCGATTGGGTCAGGAATCCGCTCGGCAGGTACTACATGTACTTCGCGCACCATCGCGGCACGTACATCCGTCTGGCCTATGCCGACTCGCTCCATGGACCATGGAAGATCTACGCGCCGGGCGTGCTGAACGTCGCCGCGACCGCGCTGTTCCGCCCGCAGCCCGATCCGCCCTATGAGATCTACGGCGTCTATACCCACGTCGCCTCGCCCGAAGTGCTGGTCGACGACGCGCACCAGCGCATCATCATGTGGGTGCATGGCCAGTTCTCCGACGGCAAGAGATGGCCCGACGACCCGCTCGAAGCGCACGCGTGGCTGCGCCAGAACGGCTATAGCCAGGTCACTCAGGTCACCGTGTCGAGCGACGGCCTCCACTTCGATGCGCAGCCGGCCATCAGCAAGGAACCGTACCTGCGCGTCTTCCAGCACGGCGGCGAGTACTACGGCATCGTTCGCCTGGGCCATCTGGTGCGTTCGAAGGACCCGCTCGAGCCCTTCGAGAACGGCCCGAATCCCTTCCGTGACACGCCGTACAGCAACAAGGTGCGACACGTCGCGCTGCTGGCCGAAGGCGACACGCTGCACATCTTCCTCTCCGTCATCGGCGCGGCGCCCGAGAGCATCCTGCATACGACGCTGTCGCTCGCGGGCGATTGGCAGAGCTGGAAGGTCGGCCCCTTCGACGAGGTGCTCAAACCGGAGGCTCGCTACGAATGCCCCGACTGGCCCGTCCGCGCATCCGAGGTCGGTGAGATCTACGGCGCGGCGCGGCAATTGCGCGATCCCGCCGTGTACGTGGAGAAAGGCGCGGGTGGTGCGCAGAAGGCGACACTCTTCTATACCGTCTGCGGAGAGCAGGGCGTGGCGGCCGCCGATCTCGAGCTCGGCGCAACGCCGGGCGGGACGCGCTAGGCGGGCCGGTCGCCGCGGATCGTGACGCGCCGCCCCGAGCGCACGGCCGGGTAGTAGTCCCAGACGGCGTAGTGCTGCGTGGCGCGGTTGTCCCAGAACGCGATCGAGTTCGGTCGCCAGCGGAACCGGCACTGGAAGTCGGGCCGCGTCACGTGCGCGAACAGGAACGCGAGCACGCCCTTGCTCTCCGCCTCGCTGAGCTCGTTGATCCGCGTGGTGAAGATCGAGTTCACGTACAGCGTCTTGCGCTTCGTGAACGGATGCGTCGCGATCACGGGGTGCACGGCCTTTGGATGCGCACGGTCCGCGGCGTCCTGCCCGTCGCGTCGTGCCCGATCGGTGTAGTTCGGCGCGCCGTCGTGGGTGGCGGTCAGCGGCCCGAGGAAGCGCCGCATCGGCTCCGAGAGCGCCTCGTAGGCCGCGTACATGCTCGCGAACAGCGTGTCGCCGCCCGTCGGTGGCACGGTGGTCAGATGCAGGATGCTGGCGTACGGCGGCTTCTCGTCGCACGAGACGTCGGCGTGCCATTTGTCGCCGACGACGCGCTTCGTCTTCTCGTCGGCGTGCACGGGCAGGATCTCGGTCCATTCTGCGCGCGGCTTGTTGCGGACCGAAGGGTGCACGTGCAGCTCGCCGAACCGGCGGCCGAAGGCGAGCTGCTGCTCCGCGCTGATGTCCTGGTCGCGGAAGAACACGACCTGGTGCTCGTTCAGCGCGTTCCGGATGCTGCCGACGTCCTCGTCCGACAGCTCCTCGCGCAGATCGAGGCCGAAGATCTCGGCGCCGATCAAGGGATTCAGCGGTTCGATCGACAACGGGCGCCGTGGCTGCGACATTGACCTTCCCTTCTTCCGATGTGTGGCGGTCGAGGCCGTGGCTGCCTTGACCCGGCCAGCATATTGCGCTCATTCTTCGGGGCAATCACAGGGGGCTTCGGACCACATCGCCGGTTGCGGAGTCGAGGAGCAGTCATGGTGTCTGCATCACCGATCTCCGCGGGCCGCGCCGCGGGCAGTCTCGAGATCCGGCCGATGTCGGTCTTCACGGGTGCCGAGATCTTCGGCGTCGATCTGAAGCAGCCGCTGCCGGATCGCGCCGTCGCGGAGATCCGCGCGGCCCTGCTGAAGTGGAAGGTGGTGTTCTTCCGCGCTCAGCACATCGATCACGCGCAGCACGTCGCGTTCGCCCGGCGGCTCGGCAAACCCACGGTGGGCCACGTGCTGTACGGCCACGAACAGGGGTTCCCCGAGGTCTACTCGGTGGCCAAGAAGCGCGAGCGGCACACGCACATGGACGTGGAGCCGATCCGGCCGTGGACGGGCTGGCACACCGATCTGACCACGGTCGTAAACCCGCCCGCGATCTCGATCCTGCGCGGCGTGACGATTCCGCCCTACGGCGGCGACACGCAGTTCGCGAACCTCGCAGCCGCTTACGACGCGCTGTCGCCGACGATGCGCAAGTTCGTCGACGGGCTGCGCGGTGTGCACGGCTACGGCAAGGTCACCGGCAACGCGCTGAAGGACACGAACCGGAAGAGCTTCGCGACGGAGCACCCGCTGGTGCGCGTGCACCCGGAATCCGGCGAGCGCGTGCTGTACGTGAGCCCGGCCTTCCTGAAGTCGATCGTCGGACTCACGGCGCGCGAGAGCCAGCAGATGCTGGAGCTTCTGTTCGAGCACGTCGTGCGGCCCGAGTTCGTGGTGCGCTTCCGCTGGAACGCAGGCGACATCGCGATGTGGGACAACCGCGCCACGGCGCACCTTGCCCCGGAGGACATCTTCGAGACCGATTTCGACCGGCAGCTGTACCGCGTGACGCTGGTCGGGGACATTCCGGTCGGCGTCGACGGCGTGCCGTCGACTCCGATCGTCGGCGATCTGCTCGGCCCCGCCGAGGCCATGGACTGACGCATCGCCGGCCGGGGGGATCACGGGTGGGCAGGGCGAGTCTCAGACGGTGCCTCGTGGCGACGCTCGCGGCCGCGGCGGGTTGGGCCTTCGGCGCGGCGGCGGCCGACTACCCGACCAAGCCGATCAACCTCTACATCGGTTCGACGCCGGCCGGCAGTACCGACGTGCTCGGTCGCGTGCTCGCGAAGGCGCTGCAGGACGCGCTCGGCCAACCGGTCGTCGTGCAGAACCGCACCGGCGCCGGCGGCGGCGTCATGGCCACGCGGTTGCTGAGCAGCCCGGCGGACGGGTACTCGCTCGGGATGGCGATCTCGCAGGCCTACTCGGGCAATCCGATCATCATGCCGGCCGCCACGAAGTACGG
Source organism: Gammaproteobacteria bacterium (assembly GCA_035548835.1). Taxonomy (GTDB): domain Bacteria; phylum Pseudomonadota; class Gammaproteobacteria; order Steroidobacterales; family Rariloculaceae; genus FEN-1219. The sequence goes on from DASZSB010000148.1 coordinate 39,275, forward strand.
TGTGGGCGATTTCACGCATCTGGCGTCGGTGTCGAAAGGCCAGTGCGCGCTCGTCACGAGCACCGACAAGCCGTACAGGACGCTGAACGACGTGATCGACGCGGCGAGGCACGGCGAATCGCCGGTGTATGCATCGCAGTCGCCGCTGACGCGCATCGTCGCGGACTTCATTGCGAAGGTCGCCGGCGTGAAGTTCAGGGTCATCACGGTGCAGGGCGGCGGCGAGATGATGCAGGCGATCCTGGGGGGCCACGCCGACTTCGGTTTCTCCGGCGGTCCGCACGTCGACTTCGTGGCCGCGGGACGAATGCGCGTGCTCGCGTCGGCCGAGGACATGCGGCTCGCGACATCGCCCGAGGTGCCGACGTTGCGCGAGCTCGGCTACGACATCACCTCCTGCTCGCTGTTCGTCGTCTCCGCGCCGCCCCATCTGCCGGACGACGTCCGCCGCACGCTGGCGGGCGCCCTGAAGACGGCCATCGCGTCGCCGGACATGCGGGCGCTCATCAAGAGCCTCAAATACCCCGAGTACTATCTCGGGCCCGACGAGGTCACGCAGGCACTGCGGGCCGAGGCCGGCACGCTCGACCGCGCGGTCGCGCGGATCCGCCAGTAGGCGGCGGGACGCGGGCAGTGCGCCGGGCCGACCTCCTCATCGCCGCCGTGTTCGTCGTGCTGGGGCTCGTCACGATCGTCGCGGTCGTGCCGCGCTACGTCGTGCAAGGCGGCACCGCGGACGGCGACTTGTCGCCGGCCTTCATGCCGTACGTCGCCACGGTGCTCGCCACCGCTGCGATGCTGCTGCTCGCGCTCGGCCACCTGCGCACGCGCAACGACGGCGCTGACGCGGCGCCGCTGCCGGCCCGCAGCGGGCTGTTCATCGGCGTGGCTACGGCAGTGCTCGCCGCGGCGTTCGTGCTCATGGAAGCGTTCGGCTACCTGGCCGGCGCCGCGACGCTCGTCGCAGGCTTCCTGCTGATCGTGCGCGCCCGGTTGCCGGTGGTGCTGGCGGCCGCCGTGGCCCTGCCGCTGGCGCTCTGGCTGCTGTTCGACAAGTTGCTCGACTTTCCCCTGCCTTAGTCGCCTGCACCATGGACGTCATTCTGGCGGGCATCGCGGGCGCACTCGATCCGGTCAACATCGGCTTCGTCGCGCTCGGCGTATCGCTCGGAATCCTGGTCGGCGCTATCCCGGGTTTGAGCGCACCGATGGCGATCGCCATCGCCGTGCCGCTGACCTACACGCTGAGTCCCGTGTCGGCCATCGCGTTCCTGCTCGGCGTGCACAAGGGCGGCGAGTACGGCGGCGCGATCAGCTCGATCCTGATCAACACGCCCGGCGAAGTCTCCTCGGCGCTGACGGCGCTCGACGGTTACCCGCTCGCGCGCAAGGGCCACCCGCGCAAGGCGCTGATGATGTCGCTGTACGCGTCGGTGGCCGGCGACGTGTTCGCCGATTCCGTGCTGATCCTCTCGGCCGCGCCGCTGGCGCTGCTCGCGCTGCGCATGGGTCCCGCCGAGCTGCTCGGCGTGCTGATCTTCTCGTTTGCGTTCATCGCGAGTCTGCTCGGCGGCTCCTTGCCGAAGGGGCTGTTCGCGCTGGCGCTCGGCATGCTGCTCGCCACGGTCGGGCTCGACGTCGAGACGGGCGGGGACCGGTTCACTTTCGGCGTGCTCGACCTGCAGGACGGTCTGCCGCTCGTGTCCGTGGCGATCGGCGTGCTCGCGCTCGGCGAAGTGCTCGTGCAGATGGAGCGCTACTTCCTGTCCGGTGGGGCGGATACCGAAGGCGAGCGGGTGCCGCTGCGCGGCGGCAAGGACGATCGGCTCACGTTCAGGGAGCTCAGGGGCTGCGCGCGCGCGATCCTGCGCGGCGCGCTGATCGGCACCGGTGTCGGGGCGCTGCCCGGGCTCGGCGCGTCGGTCGCGGCGTTCCTCGCCTACGGCGCCGAGCGGCGTGCCTCGAAGACGCCGGAGCTCTTTGGCACCGGCAAGCTCGAAGGCATCGCGGCCATCGAGTCGGCGAACAACGCGGTGATCGGCTCGAGCCTGATCCCGCTGCTCACGCTCGGCGTGCCCGGCAGCGCGACGGCCGCACTGATCGTGGGCGCGTTCCTGATTCACGGCATCACGCCGGGGCCGTTCGTGTTTCGCGAGCATCCTGCCGTGATCTACGGCCTGTTCGCCTCGCTGATGCTCGCGAACCTGCTGAATCTCGTGATCGGCAACGTGGGCCTGCGGTTCTTCGCGATGTTCCTCGCGATCCCGCGGCGCATCATCGTGGCGTGCACCGCGCTGCTCTGCGTCACGGGCGCCTACGTATCGGCCGGCTCCATGTTCGGCGTGGGCGTGATGCTGATCTTCGCCGTCGTGGGCTACTTCATGCGCAAGCTGCAGTTCCCGTTCATCGTGTTCCTGATCGGCTTCATCCTGGGGCCGATGTTCGAGCGCTCGCTGCGCACGACGGTGATCCTGTTCGACGATCCCTGGCGTCTCGCGATCGGCCATCCGCTGCTGCCGGTGCTGGCCGCACTCGGCGGCTACTTCGCGTGGCGTGGGCTGCGCGCCAAGGCCAGGCCCGACAGCGTGCTCGCGCGTGCCGGCGAGGAGGAGTGAGCCTGCCGATGCGCCGCGGACTCGCGGCGAGGACGAGCGGCCGATATAGTCGGCGGGCGGGCAGCCCGTTGCGCGGCGTGCCGCGGCCGGTGGCATGACGACGACGCCCGAAGGGGGAAGCATGGCAAGGATCTGGTTCCGGACCGCGTTGGCGGCGGCCGGCGTTTGCATCGCCGCGCAGGCCTTCGCCCAGGCGAAGGCGCCGACGGCTCCGCTGCCGCGGCAGCGGTCGGTGCCGGCCGAGACGACGGCCGCGGCCGAGGTCGACAGGAACTGGAAGCCGCCGCGCACGTCGTGGGGGCAGCCGAGCTTCGAAGGCGTGTGGAGCACCGACGATCTGCGCGGCGTGCCGATGAACCGGCCGAAGGAACAGGCGGCGCGCGAGTCCCTGACGCCGGAGGAGTTCCGCAAGCGGGCCGAGAGCGACGAGGGCACGCGCAACTTCGACGTGAACGTGGGTACGTTCCTGCAGCACGAATCCGGCATCCGCAGCTTCGGCTACACGTCGCTCGTGGTCGACCCGCCGAACGGCCAGATTCCGGAGCTCACGGCCAACGGCAAAGCGCTGGCCGCGAAGCGCACGCGCGGCACGTTCGGCGAGGGGCCGTTCGACGGCCTCAACGACTTCTCGCTCTACGACCGCTGCATCACGCGCGGCGTGCTGGGCTCGCTGTTGCCCGTGATCTACGGCAACGGGTTGCGCATCACGCAGACGCCCGAGACCGTCGCGATCAGCTACGAAATGATCCACGACACGCGGATCATTCCGCTCGACGGCCGGCCGCCGCTCGACGCGGGCATCCGCCAGTACATGGGCAGCGCGCGCGGGCATTTCGAGGGCGACACGCTCGTCGTCGAGACCACGAACTTCACGGACTTGACGAGCCTCGGCGTGAACGGCAACGGTCCGCCGAACAGCGAGCGCCTGAAATTGACGGAGCGCTTCCGGCGCGTGGACCCGCAGATGATCGAGTACCGGGCCACGGTCGACGATCCGGGCGCTTACACCGCGCCGTTCACGATCCGGCTCATGATCACTTCGCGCCCCGGCTACGAGGTGCTCGAGTACTCGTGCCACGAGGGCAACGGCGCCGTGGCGCACGCGCTCTCCGGCGAGCGCGCGTACGAACGCCAGGTTGCGGAGGCCAAAGCCAAGGGCCTGCCGATACCGGCACGCGCCGTCGAGCACGACCAGATCCGCAACGGCGTGCCGGGCCAGGGGCAGCGCGTGTTCGACATCAACCGCGGCGAATAACGTTCCCTGGCCCCGGATCGAGCTGGAAACCCCATGTTCACGACGCGGCAGTTCGGCCGTTTGACGCAGGAACGGCACCGCAACCGCCTGTTGCGCGCGACGCGCATTCGCTGGCAGCAGCGCGCGCTGTTCGTCGTCGGCGGCATCATGGTCGGGGCCGTGGCCGTGGCGTTCGCCGCGCTCGCGGACCGCGCGCAGCGCGGGTTCGCGGAGCTGCTCACCCACGGCCGCTGGTGGCCGCTGATCGTCACGCCGCTCGGCCTCGCGCTGGCCTCGTTCGTCACGAATCGTTACTTCAGCGGCTCGCAGGGAAGCGGCATTCCGCAGGTCATCGCCGCGCACCGCCTCGCCTCGACCGCCGCGCGGCAGAGGCTCGTGTCCCTGCGCGTCGGCATCGGCAAGATCATGATCACCGTGTTCGGCCTGCTGTGCGGCGCGTCGACCGGGCGCGAGGGGCCCACGGTGCAGATCGGCGCGGCTCTGATGTTTGCCGCCGGGCGGCTGTCGCCGCGCAAGCAGTCGGGGCTGATCGTCGCGGGTGCGGCGGCGGGCGTGGCCGCGGCATTCAACACGCCGATCGCCGGCATCATCTTCGGCATCGAGGAGCTCACGCGCACGTTCGAGCGGCGCACGAGCGGCCTGATACTCGCGACCGTCGTGGCCGCGGGCTCCGTGTCGCTCGTGCTCGTGGGCAACTACACGTACTTCGGCACGAGCACCGGCACGCTGCACGGGAGCGCGCTGTGGCTCGGCATCCCGCTGTGCGGCGTGACGGGCGGCCTGCTCGGCGGGGCGTTCGCGCGGCTCGTGATCGGCCTCGCGGGCGCCAACGTGCTCGGCGGCTGGGCGCGCGGGCGCCCGACCCTGGTCGCGGCCGGCTGCGGTCTCGCGGTCGCGCTCGTGGGCCTCGTGGCCGGAGACGCCACCTACGGCACGGGCTACGCCCAGGTCCGCAACGCGCTCGACGGCACGGCACCGCTCGGTCTGCTGTTCATGCCGCTGAAGTTTCTGGCGACGATCGCGTCGTCGCTGAGCGGCATTCCGGGCGGCATCTTCTCGCCGTCGCTCGCGATAGGCGCCGGTCTCGGCGCGGACGTCGCGCGGCTGTTCCCGTCCGCCGACGTCGGCGCGATCATCCTGCTCGGCATGGTCGCGTATCTCGCGGGCGTGGTGCAGGCGCCGATCACCGCGTTCGTGATCGTGACGGAGCTCACGAACGACCGCGCGATGCTGATGCCGTTGATGCTGACCGCGTTGATCGCCTACGGCACCGCGCGGCTCGTGTGCCGGGACGGCATCTATCACGCGCTGGCGCGGCGGTTCCTCGCGGCCGAGGCGCCGAAGCCGCAGGCCGGGCCGCCCGCGCCGCCGCGGCGCGCCGGTTAGGCCGGGGTCGCGGCCGCGTCGGCCAGAAGGGCCTTGAGCTCGGGGATGCAGGAGCCGCAGTTCGTGCCGGCGCGCAGCGCTTTGCCGATCTGCTCGGCCGTCACGAGATCCTGCGAGCGGATCGCGCGCAGCAGCGTCGAGCGGCCGACGGAGAAGCACGAGCAGACCACGGGGCCGGACTCTTCGCCGGCCTTCGCCGGGCGTCCCGCGAGAATGGCCGCACGAGCCGCGTCGTCGAGTGCGGCGCGGGCGAACAGGCCGCCGAGCCACGTGCGCGAGGGCAGCATCTTCGTCGGGGCGACGAACAGGCACGCCTGCAGCCGGCCAGCGGCGATGCGCGCGCCGCGGTAGCGGCCGCCGGCCCTGTCGTGCAGCTCGATGCGCTCCGTGCGCGGGCCGAGCACGGCATCCGCCCATTCGGGCCAGGACGCCGGCAACTGCTCGCCGGCGATCTCGTAGCGCCAGAAGCCGTCGCCGCGCGCGCGCGCGACGTACGTGCAGTCGCGTGGGTCGAGCGGCGCACGCAGCAGCGCGAAGCCGTACCACGCCGGCGCGTAGCGACGCACGTGCACCGGCGTGTGCTTGAGCTCGGGCTGCCCGGACACCGGATCGGTCGTGGCCGCGATCAACGCGCCTACGCGCGCGCTGCTGGCGAACCGTGTGCCCCAGTGCATCGGCATGAACACGGTGCCCGCGCGCACCTCCGGCGTGATCTCGGCGCGCGCGAGCACGCGCGCGCTCGCGGTGCGGATCTCTGCGAGGTCGCCGGCGGCGACGCCGCAGCGCGCGGCGTCGGCGGGGTGCAATTGCACGAACGGTTCAGGATTGTGACCCATGAGGCGCGGCGACTTCCCGGTGCGCGTCATCGTGTGCCACTGATCGCGAACGCGACCGGTGTTGAGCACGAGCGGCAGCTCCGCGGTCGGCAGCCGCTGCGGCGCGCGCGGCGCGGTCGCCACGAAACGCGCCTTGCCGTCGGGCGTGAAGAAGCGGCCGTCCGCGAACGGCCGCGGCGCAACGCTCGTTCCGGCCGGCAGGGGCCACTGGACCGGCGCCAGCGCGTCGTACGCCGAATCGTCGATCCCGGCCAGTGCGCCGATGTCGAACGCGCGGGCGCCGTCGTTCTCGAACGCGGACAGGCGCGCGTGCTCGCGGAAGATCTCCGCCGCGCTGCGGTACGGGAACGCGGCCCCGAAACCCATGCGGCGTGCAACCTCGGTCACGAGCCACCAGTCGGGCTTCGCGTCGCCGGGTGCGCCAAGAAACGCGCGTTGCCGGGAGATGCGCCGCTCGGAGTTCGTGACGGTGCCGGATCTCTCGCCCCAAGTGGCCGCCGGCAACAGCACGTGCGCATGCGCCGTCGTGTCGGTGTGGCGCACGGCGTCGGAGACGACGACGAGCTCGCAGCGCTCGAGCGCGCGGCGCACGCGATCGGCGTCCGGCATGCTCACGACCGGGTTCGTCGCCATGATCCACACGGCTTTCACGGCACCGGTCTCGATCGCGGCGAACAGATCGACCGCTTTGAGCCCCGGCTTCGTCGCCATGGCCCGCGCGGCCCAGAAGCGCCGCACGCGGTCCACGTCCTCCGGTGCGAAGTCCATGTGCGCCGCGAGCTGGTTCGCGAGCCCGCCGACCTCGCGGCCGCCCATCGCGTTCGGCTGGCCCGTGATCGAGAACGGCCCCGTGCCCGGCTTGCCGATACGGCCCGTCGCGAGATGCACGTTGACGATCGCGTTGACCTTGTCCGTGCCGGCCGACGACTGATTCACGCCCTGCGAGAACGCGGTCACGGTGCGTGGCGTGGCCGCGAACCAGCGGTAGAACTGCGCGACATCTTCGGCGTCGAGCCCGCACGCCGCGGCCACTGCCGGGATCGAGGGCGCACTCTCCTTCGCCGTGCGCATCGCCGCACCGATGCCGCTCGTGTGCGCGTCGATGAACTCGAAGTCGAGGCCGTCCTCGCGCCGCAGGTAGGTCAGCAGGCCGGTGAACAGCAGCACGTCGGTGCCGGGCTTGAGCGCCAGAAAGAGATCCGCGACGGCACACGTGGCCGTGCGGCGCGGATCGATCACGATCACGCGCAGCTTCGGGTTCGCGGCTTTGGCCGCCGACACGCGCTGGAACAGCACGGGATGGCACCACGCGAGGTTCGAGCCCACGAGCACGATCAGCTCCGCGCGCTCGAGGTCCCCGTAGTCGTTCGGTACGACGTCGGCGCCGAACGCGCGCTTGTGGCCCGCGACGGCCGACGCCATGCAGAGGCGCGAGTTCGTGTCGATGTTCGCGCTGCCGATGAAGCCCTTCATGAGCTTGTTCGCGACGTAGTAGTCCTCGGTCAGCAGTTGCCCCGAAACATAGAACGCGACTGCGTCGGGTCCATGCCTGGCGACGACGTCGGTGAGCCCGCGCGCCACCGTGTCGAGAGCCTCCTCGAGCGTTGCACGCCGGCCGCGGATCTCGGCGTGCAGCAATCGGCCGTCGAGATCGAGGGTGTCGGCGAGCGCCGCGCCCTTCGAGCAGATGCGGCCGAGGTTGGCCGGGTGCTCGTCGTCGGCGCGCACGACGGCCGCTGCGCCGCTCGCGGGCGGCGTGACGAGGAGGCCGCAGCCCACGCCGCAATACGGGCACGTCGTGCGCACGCTCGCCCCGCCGGGCGCGCCGTCAGGCACGGTGGCAGGCCGCGAATGCCGGTGGGCCGAGCGCGGCGACCCGCGCCTCGGCGCTCGCCGGCAGATCGATCTCGACGCGGCCGTCCACGATGCGCACGCCGTACGTCGGCGTGCTGCCTTCGTCGGCACCGGTGGCGCAGCCGCTCCCGAGATCGATGACCCATTCGTGCAGCGGGCAGGTCACGCGCCTGCCATGCACGATGCCCTGCGACAGCGGTCCGCCGCGGTGCGGGCAGCGGTCGCGCAGCGCGAACACCTCGCCGGTGCCAGTGCGAAACACGGCGATCTCGAGGCTGCCGATCTTCAGCACGCGCGCGCCGCGCACGGGCAACGCGCTCTCGGGGCCCACGTCCACCCAGCTCATGGCGAAGGTCCCTCGACGGTCACGGCCGTGACCGGTGCGTGCAGCGGCGTGAACTCGTCGGCATCCTTGCCGTGCGCGCGCTCTTTCCACGGATCGACCTGCGCGTAGCGCTGCGACTCGAGGAAGCGCTCGTGCAGCGCGCGGCGTCCCGCCGCGTCGTCGACGACGCGCGCGCGCACGTGCGTGAGCCCCACGCGCTCGATCCATGGCGCCGTGCGCTCGAAGTAGCGGGCCTCCTCGCGGTACAGCTGCAGGAACGCGCAGCAGTACTCGATGACTTCCCTCTCGGTGGCCACCTTGCACAGGAAGTCCGTCGCGCGCACCTTGATGCCGCCGTTGCCGCCGACGTGCAGCTCGTAGCCGGATTCGACGCATACTACGCCGAGGTCCTTGATGGTCGCTTCCGCGCAGTTGCGCGGGCAGCCGGACACCGCGAGCTTGACCTTGTGCGGATGCCACGAGCCCCACGTGGTGCGCTCGAGCTCGATGCCGAGCCCCGTCGAGTCCTGCGTGCCGAACCGGCACCATTCCTTGCCGACGCACGTCTTCACCGTGCGCAGCGCCTTGCCGTAGGCGTGCCCGGACACGAATCCGGCGGCCGAGAGATCGGCCCACATCTTCGGCAGGTCCTCCTTGCGGACCCCGAGCAGATCGAGGCGCTGGCCGCCCGTGAACTTCACGGTCGGTACACGGTACTTCTCGGCGACTTCCGCGATCGCACGCAGCTCCTGCGGCGACGTCACCCCGCCCCAGATGCGCGGCACCACGGAGTAGGTGCCGTCGCGCTGGATGTTGCCGTGCGCGCGCTCGTTGATGAAGCGCGAGTGCTTGTCGTCCTGGTACTCGCCGGGCCATGCGCACAGCAGGTAGAAGTTCAGCGCGGGGCGGCACTTGTGGCAGCCATCCGGCGTCTTCCACTCGAGGAATGCCATGACGGCCGGGATCGACTTCAGCTTTTCGCGCACGAGCGTCGTGCGCACCTCCTCGTGCGTGTACGTCGTGCACGGGCATAGCGGCTTCTTCGCCGGGGCCTCGGAGTAGTCGCCGCCGAGCGTGCTCGCGAGCAGCTGCTCGACGAGCCCCGTGCACGAGCCGCACGACGACGACGCCTTGGTGTGCGCGCGCACGTCGTCGAGCGTGAACAGCTTCTTCGCGCTGATGGCGCGCACGATGTCGCCCTTGCACACGCCGTTGCAGCCGCAGATCTCGGCCTTGTCGGGCAGGTTCGCGACGCTGCCCGCGCCGGCGACGCCGGAGTCGCCCACGTGCGCCTGACCGAACAGCAGATTGTCGCGGAAGTCCGCGATCGGCGTGCCGTCGCGCAGCAGCTGGAAATACCACGAGCCGTCGACGGTGTCGCCGTACAGCACGGCGCCCGTGATCCTGTCGTTCTCGACGACGATCTTCTTGTACACGCCGCGCGCCTCGTCCTTGAACAGCAGCTCCTCCGTGCCCGGGCCGCCCGTGAAGTCGCCGGCGGAGAAGAGGTCGATGCCGGTGACCTTGAGCTTCGTCGAGGTCTGCGATCCCGCGTAGCGGCCGATGCCGAACTCCGCGAGATGATTCGCGACGACCTTGGCCTGCTCGAACAGCGGCGCCACGAGCCCGTAGCACGCGCCGCGATGCTGCACGCATTCGCCGACGGCGTAGATGCGCGGGTCGAACGTCTGCAGCGTGTCGTTCACGAGCACGCCGCGCTCGCACGCGATGCCGCTCGCCTTCGCGAGCGCGACGTTCGGGCGGATGCCGACGGCCATGACGACGAGATCGGCCGGCAGCTCGCTGCCGTCGGCGAAGCGCACGGCCTGCACGCGCCGTTCGCCCACGAGCGCGCTGGTCTGTGCCGGCATGTGGAACTTCAGGCCGCGCTGCTCGAGCGATGCGCGCAACAACCCCGCCGCCGCGGCGTCGAGCTGGCGGTCCATGAGCGTCGGCATCAGGTGCACCACGGTCACGTCCATGCCGCGCTTCTGCAAGCCGTACGCGGCTTCGAGGCCGAGCAGGCCGCCGCCGATCACGACGGCCCGGCGGCCGCTCTGTGCCGCCTCGATCATTCGCTCCACGTCGGCGATGTCGCGATAGCAGAGCACGCCGGGCAGATCCTTGCCTGGCAGCGGCAGCACGACGGGGACGGAGCCGGTCGCGAGGATCAGCCGGTCGTAGGCCGCCTCGAAGCCGCTCGCCGTCACCACGCGGCGGCGCGCACGATCGATGCGCGTGACGGCGTCGCCCGCGTGCAGCGTGATGCCGCGCTCCGCGTACCACTCGCGCGCGTTCAGCATGATGTCGGCGATGGTCTTCTCGGCCGCGAGCACCGGTGACAGCAGGATGCGGTTGTAGTTGCCGTGCGGCTCCGCTCCGAACACCGTGATCCCGTACATGTCGGGCGCGAGCGTGAGCAGCTCCTCGATCGCGCGCATGCCCGCCATGCCGTTGCCGACGAGCACGAGCTTTCGGCGTGACTGCGCGGTCGGCCGCGCAGCTTCGTGAAGCAGTTGCGTCATAGCGTGTAGTCCATGGAGAGCCAGATCTTGTCCGTGTCGGTATAGAGCCGGTCCGCGTCGTACGTGGCGTACTTCAGCGTGAGGGCGATCTTTTTCGTGCGGGCGACGAGCTGCAGGTCGACCTCGGTGCCGAAATGCGTCGAGCCCTGTGCCGACGCGAAGTCGTGGTACCACGCGAGCGCGCTCAGGCTCGTGAATGGGCCGCGGCTGCGAAACGGATAGCCGAATTTCAGATACCTGTCGTCGATGCCGGATGCGGGTGTGGCCAGGAACTTGTCGTCCCAGCCCTGGAACGCGTGAAGCGTGGCCAGCGGCGTGCTGAAGCCCACGGTGCCGTCGCTACCCATGCGCTCGTAGCCGAGCGTCACGTTCGGCTTCCTGTTGAACGTGAGGCCGCCTTCGACCAGGGTGTACGGCACGCTGAAGCTCGCCGGGTTCGCGCCCGCGTCCGTCTGGCGCGCGTACGAGAGCGCGTAGTTCGAGCCGAGCTTGCCGAGAGTCCTGTTGCCGGCGAGGCGCACGCCCAGCGTATTGCTCGACGCGGTGGCGGCGTCGTTGAGATCGAGAAAGTAGTAGAAGCCCGTCAGCGTGACGAACCGGAACGCGTGCGAGAGGTTCGACAGCACGACTTCGCCGTGCCAGCGGCCGACGGGCGAGTCCGGGCCGAACACGCGGTTCACCTGATTCGACCAGCTCACGTCGACCTTGACGGCGCCGTCGATCTGCGCGCGCAACCCGTCGAAGGTCTGCTCGTTCTGGCGCCAGGCCACGTTACCCACGAAACGCGTGTCGTCGAGCACGATGCGTTGCCGTCCGAACGTCAGCGTCGTGTGCTCGAGCGACTTGTTGCTGAGCGCGAAGCGGTTCAAGTCCGTGAAACCCGCGGGGTCGGCCACGACGGGGTACTGCGTCGCACCGTTCGTCGTGCTGTTGTAGCGATCGATGCCGGCGCCGACCGAGACGCCTTCGATCAACAGTCGCGTCTTCGCGAGCGGCGCGGTCTCGAAGCCGAACCTGAGGCGCCCCGTGAGAGCTTCCGCGGTGGCCGGGATGTCCGCCTGATCGACGGACTCGTAGCGCAGTCGCCAGTCGACGATGAAGTCGGATTCGCGAATTGCCTGGCCGAGCGTTTCGGCGGCCGGAGCGACTCCGGCCGCCGCGAGGCCGGCCAACACCACACTGATACGCGCGAGCTTCTGGTACACGTGACCTCCCTGGTCGTGCATCGCCTGGTCAATCGGTTGCCGGCGCGTGCGCGCCATGAGCGCAGTCGCCGAGAAACGCGAGGATTTCCTGCCGATAGGCGTAGTAGTCGGGGTGCTCGAGCAGCGCCTTGCGCGTGCGCGGCCGCGGCAGGTCGACGCGCATGATCCTGCCGATGCGTGCGTGCGGGCCGTTCGTCATCATGACGACGCGGTCGGCGAGCAGGATGGCTTCGTCGACGTCGTGCGTGACGCAGATCGCCGTCACGCGCGTGCGCGTCCACACCTCCATCAGCAGTTCCTGAAGCTCCCAGCGCGTCAGAGAGTCGAGCATGCCGAAGGGCTCGTCGAGCAACAGCAGCTTCGGACTCAGCGCGAACGCCCGTGCAATGCCGACACGCTGGCGCATGCCGCTCGATAGATCGGCGGCGCGCCGGCCGCGGTGTTCGTGCAGGCCCACGCGGGCGAGGTAGTAGTCGACGATGTCGCGGCGTTCCGCGCGCGCCGCGTGCGGATACACGCGGTCGACGCCGAGCGCCACGTTCTGCGCGGCAGTCAGCCACGGGAACAGGCTCGGCGCCTGGAATACGACGGCCCGGTCCGGACCCGCCGCCGCGACCTCGCGATGATCGACGACGATGCCGCCGCCGCTGAGCGGCATGAGACCGGCCGCCATCGAGAGCACGGTCGACTTGCCGCAGCCCGAGTGGCCGATCAGCGCCACGCACTCGCCCCTGTCGAGCCGAAGGTCGAATCCGTCGACGACGGTCAGTGGTCCGCGCGGCGTCGCGAACGTCTTCGACACGTTGAAGAACTCGACGTAGCGTTCGCTGGTGTAGCCGCCTGCCTTCACGTAGGCGCGCGGCGGATCGTGGCGTGGTGGCGCGACCGTCGGCAGCGCCACCACGGTGTCGGTTGCGGCGCGCTTGCGGCTCGCGTCGAGCAGACAGCGAGTGACGACGCCCCGGAGCCGCCGGAACTCGGGATCGTCGTTGATGCTGGCCCGATCGCGTGGCCGCGGCATCCCGACCCGGAACTCGGGGCCGAGCGTCGCGGGCGGGCCGGGCGACAGCGCGACGATGCGGTCGGCGAGCAGGATGGCTTCGTCCACGTCGTTCGTGACCAGCACGACGGTCTTGCGGTCGCGCGCCCGGACGGCCTCGATCTCGTCCTGCAGGTTCGCGCGCGTGAGTGCGTCGAGCGCGGACAGCGGCTCGTCGAGCAGCAGCACGTCCGGCGCCATCGCGAGCGCGCGGGCGACGGCCACGCGCTGGCGCATCCCGCCCGAGAGCTCCGCCGGGCGGCGGTCGGCGGCGTGCGCGAGACCCACGATGTCGACGTAGTGGTCGACGAGCGCGCGGCGCTCCGTCCTCGACCGGCCCGCGTGCGCGGCGTCGACGGCGAGCGCGATGTTGTCGCGGACCGTGAGCCACGGCATCAGCGCGTAGCCCTGGAAGACCACGCCACGGTCGGGGCCGGGGCCGGTCACGGCCGCACCGTTGACCAGGACGCTGCCCGCGGTCGGTGGCAGCAGGCCGGCGAGCAGGGAAATCAGCGTCGACTTGCCGGAGCCGGAGAAGCCCACGATGGCCACGAACTCGCCGGCGGCCACCTGCAGGTTCACGTCGGCCAGGATTTCGGTGGTGCCGAAGGACGCGTGGACGCCGCGCAGCTCGAGCGCCGGCGCTGCCGACGCGGGCGCGCGCTGTTCGAGGCGGACGGCCTGCGCCTTCATGGCGTCACCGCGCCGCCGTGTGCGTGAACGCGGCCTGCAGCGCGAGCATCACGCGGTCGAGCAGGAAACCGATCCCGCCGATGGTGAACACGGCCACGAGGATGCGGGCCAGCGAGCTCGACGACCCGTTCTGGAACTCGTCCCACACGAATTTTCCGAGGCCAGGGTTCTGCGCCAGCATCTCGGCCGCGATCAGCACCATCCAGCCCACGCCGAGCGACAGGCGCAGGCCCGTGAAGATCAGCGGCAGCGCGGACGGCAGCACGATCTTGGTCACGCGCGCGAACCAGCCGAGCCGCAGCACGCGGGCGACGTTCATGAGGTCGCGATCGATGCTCGCGACGCCGAGCGCGGTGTTGATCAGCGCCGGCCACAGCGAGCACAGCGTGACGGTGATGGCCGAATTGACGAACGACTTCGGCAGCCACGGATCGGAGCTCACGTACAGCGCGCTCACGACCATCGTCACGATCGGCAGCCACGCGAGCGGCGACACCGGCTTGAACAGCTGCACGAGCGGATTCACGGCCGCGTTCACGGTCTTCGACAGGCCCGCGAGGATGCCCACCGGCACGGCGACCAGCGCTGCCAGCACGAAGCCCGCGAACACCGTGCGCAGACTCGTCACGATCTGGTCCAGGAACGTCGGCTTGCCGGTGTACTGGCGAACCCGGACGTCCGCGGCGGGATCCTGCGCGAGCCGCTCGGTGTTGCGCTCGCGCTGGCGCGCGTAGAACGCGTCGCGCCGCTCGCGCTCGGCGTAATGCTCCCCGACCAGGTTCCGCGCTTCGGTCCAGACGGCGACGGGGCCCGGGATCGATCCCAGGCTCGTCTCGATGCGCGGCGCGACGGTGGCCCACGCGACCAGCAGCGTGCCGAGCGCCAGCAGCGGCACGGCGAGCTCCCGCCACAGCTCCTTCAGCTGGCGCCGCGGCTCCTCGCCGGCCGCGAGCCGCAGCAGCGGCACGAGCCAGCCCAGGCCCAGGAGCGCGAAGGAGCCGCTCGTGCGGGCGATGAGCCGCTGCAGGCGCGCCGCGCGCTTCGGCGCCGGACGGCGTGCTGCGACTTCGACGATGTTCGCGGGTGTCGTCATGACTTCCGTCTCCCTGTGGCGCGTCAGTGCGCGGTGGCCGTCTTGCCCTGCAGGCCGATCGCGAAGCTCGCGAGATACGCGTTCGGCTTGTGGCCGTCGTACACGACGCCGTCGATGAACTCGGATTGCGGCGGGCGGTAGCCGTCGCTCTTCCACGGGAAGTCCTGCTCGCGCGCGCGGCCCTCGGCGACCAGCAGCTTCGCGGCGGCGAGATACACGTCGGGGCGATACACGCGCTTCGCCGTGTCCGCGTACCACTGATCGGGCTTCGCCTCGGCGATCTGGCCCCAGCGGCGCATCTGCGTGAGGTACCAGACGGCATCGGAGTAGAACGGGTACGTCGCGTCGTAGCGGAAGAACACGTTGAAGTCCGGCACGGCGCGCTTGTCGCCGCGCTCGTACTCGAAGGTGCCCATCATGGAATTGGCGAGCACCGCTTTGTCCGCGCCGACGTATTCGGGCCGCGAGAGGATCTCGACGGCCTTCGCGCGGTTCGCGTTGTCGTCGGCGTCGAGCCACATGGCGGCGCGGATCAGCGCCTTGATCAGCGCGAGATGCGTGTTGGGGTACCTGCGCGCCCACTCTTCGGTGACGCCGAACACCTTCTCCGGGTTGTTCTTCCAGATTTCGTAGTCCGTGATGACCGGCACGCCGATGCCCTTCAACACGGCCTGCTGGTTCCACGGCTCGCCGACGCAGTAGCCCAGGATCGTGCCGGCCTCGAGCGTGGCGGGCATCTGCGGCGGCGGCGTCACGGAGAGCAGCACGTCGGCGCCGGTCTGGCCCGTCACGTCGGTTGGCGAATACAGGCCCGGATCGATGCCGCCCGCGGCGAGCCAGTAGCGCAGCTCGTAGTTGTGCGTCGAGACGGGGAAGACCATGCCCATGTTGAACGGCTTGCCCTTCGCGCGGTACGCGTCGACGACGGGCTTCAGCGCGTCCGCGCGGATCGGGTGCACGGGCTTGCCGTCCGCGCCTTTCGGCACGTGCGCCTTCATGGCCTCCCAGACGTCCCTGGCGACGGTGATGCCGTTGCCGTTCAAGTCCATCGAGAATGCGGTCACGACCTGTCCCGCGGTGCCGATGCCGATCGAGGCGCCGAGCGGCTGGCCCGCGAGCATGTGCGCGCCGTCGAGCTCGCCCGTGAGCACGCGATCGAGCAGCACCTTCCAGTTCGCCTGCGGTTCGAGCCTCACGAACAGCCCCTCGTCCTCGAAGTAGCCGAGCTCGTAGGCGACCGCGAGCGGCGCCATGTCCGTGAGCTTGATGAAGCCGAGCGTGAGCTCGTCCTTCTCGAGCGCAAGTCCGCCCGCGAGCGCCGAATGCGCGCCGAGCACTGCCGCTGCGAGTGCCCCGATACGCGTCGCCGTTCCTGTGATCGTCCACATGCTGTCGTCCTCCATGCGAAACGCGTGGCGAAAAAAAAGCCGCTGCGCGCTCCGGATCCCGAAGCGCAACAGCGGCGTTGCTGCGAAGAGGCCCGTCGTTGGGCCCGCGGCGTCGAGCGATGCGGGCTCGACGACCTCGAGTGGCTCGATACAAATCGCGTGCCAGCGGCGATTCGTGGATCGAAACAGCGTAGCTGCGCGATTCCTGCGGCGGGTCGCGACTCCGGCGTTGCCGGAAGCTGCGCCACGATGGCGCAAACCGCCGTGCGAATGGCGCGAAGTGGTGCAGCCTCAGCCGTTGCCGATGTGCGTGGCGGCGACGAACGGCGTGTGGATCCGCGTGCGTGCGACGTACGCGTCGAGGTGGGCTGGATCGAAACGCTCGCCGTCGAACGGTTGCGCCGGCGGCGCCAGCGCCGGCGCACCGACATGCAGCGCATACAGATCGGGCCGGAACACACGGGCCGCGATCTCGCGACTGGCGTCACCCGGCGGCAATTGCCCCCAGCGCAGCATCTGCGCGTAGAGCCACAGCGCTTCGCCGGTCTGCGGCACGTTGGCCGCGTGGCCATGGAAGAACAGGAAGTCCGGGTCGTCGAGCCATTCGCCGCCGCCGAGCGGCAGCCGGCCGAGCAGCGTGTCCTTGAGCGACGAGGCCGGCATTCCGAGGTAGTCGGGTGCGGAGAGAAGCCGCGCGAGCTCCGCGGCGTTCGCGCGCTCGTCGGCCCATGCGGCGGCGGCCTCGAGCGCGCGCAGCAACGGACCGAGCGTGTCGGCATCCCGCGCGAGGCCGGGTGGCACGGCCAGCACCTTCTCGACGCCGCGTGGCAGCAGCTGCGATTTCGTGGCGACGACGTGTCCCAGGTTGCGCACGACCGCGAGGCTGTTCCAAGGCTCCCCGACGCAGAACCCGTCGACGTGCCCGGCGGCGAGGCTCTCCACCATGAGCGGCGGCGGGATGGCGACGATGCGGACGTCCTGATCCGGATGAATGCCGGCCGACGCCAGCCAGTAGCGCAGGTCGAAGTTGTGCGTCGAGAACGGAAACACCATGCCGAGCGTCAGTGGCTCGCGCCGCTTGCGGACCACGCGCGCGAGCGCCGCCGCAGTCGCGCGCGGCTCCGCCGGCAGCGAGGCGCCCGCGAGGTCGCACATGGCCTCGAACAGCGGCGTGGACAGCGTGATCGCATTGCCGCCGCGGCCGAGCACGAAGGGCACCACGCATTCCGCGCGGACCTGGCCCACGCCGATCGTCGAGGCGATCGGCATCGGTGCCAGCGCATGGGCACAGTCGAGGTAGCCGAGATTCAGATGATCGCGGAGGCTGGCCCAGGAGGGCTCCTTGCGCAGCACGAGCTCGATGCCATGCTCGCGTGCGAAGCCGAGCTCGGCGGCTGCGACGAGCACTGCGGCGTCCACGAGCGGGACGAATCCCGCCACGATGCGTCGGGTCATTGGGAGTCTCCGGCGTCGAGCAGCGCGGCCGCCGCAACGAGCGCACGCGCGAGATCCGCGATCCTGCGGTTCTGATTCATGGCCGTGCGGCGCAGCAGGGCGTAAGCAGCCTGCTCGTCGAGACCTTTCTGCTTCATGACGATGGCCTTCGCCTGCTCGATCAGCTTGCGGTCCTCGAGGGCGGACCTCGCCTCCGACAGCTCGCGCTGCAGCCGGTCGAAGGCGCGGAAACGGCTGATCGAGAGATCGAGAATCGCCTTCACGCGCTCGCGGCGCAGCCCGTCCACGACGTAGGCCGACACGCCGGCATCGACGGCGGCCTGCACCGTTTCGCTGTCCGACTGATCCACGAACATCGCGATCGGCCGCTTCGCGAGCCGCGATACCTGGAACATCTGCTCGAGCGTGTCGCGGCTCGGGTTCTCGAGGTCGATCAGGATCACGTCGGGGTCGATGGCGGCGATGCGTGGCAGCAGATCCGCCGCCTCGTGGCCGATGCGATGCACGAGCAGCGGCGGTCCCGCGGCCGGGCTGTCGCGCAGGCCCTGCTCGAGAATCGCGGCGCGCACCGCGTTCTCGTCGATGATCAATACGCGCAGAGGCTTCGGGGTCACGCAGAGGCTGCCGTCGAGCGATCGTTCGCGACTTGCAAGAAGCATGCACGGCCGCTGCGCTGCGCTTCCGCCCGTGCGCGTGCACCACACGCTGGCAGCTCCCGGCGCCGGCTGCGCTAGCCTGGGGCAACCGGCGGCTGCACCATTCGCGCGCCGTAACGCGCCAGAAGCTCGGCCGCGTCTCGCGGCGTGCCCAGCATCACGCATTTCACGAGCGCGTCGGCGAGCGTGGCCTCTGCCGCAATGACCGCGGTCCAGCGGCCGGTCGCGGGTTCACCGCTGGTGCCGAGGTAGTAGCCGACGTGCTCCCGGGGTGACGCGCTGGAGCGGGGTGCGCTGACCGCGAGGGCGCCTTCCGCGAGCTCGATGCGCAACGACTCCGTCGCGTGCGGTGTTTCGCGGCGCAGAACGACCGTATGGGTGCCGGTGCCGAACCAGCGCAGATCGCCGCCGGCGTTCACGATGCCGCGCGTGCAGCGGTGCCGCTTCAGCTCGTCGATCGCGCGGTCCACGGCAAAGCCCTTCGCGATGCCTCCGAGGTCGAGCGCCACCGGGGCGCGGCACACGACGCGGTCGGGGGGCAGCAGCTCGAGGTCGCCGAGGCGCCCCGGTTGCGTCGGGCGGCACGGATCGAACAAGCCGCGCGACGCCCCGTGAAACGCCCGGGCCCGCTCGAGCACGGCGTAGGTCCAGGCGTCGATCGGCAGCGTCTCACCCGGCGCGGCGCTCGAAATGCGCGCCACGTCGCTGCCCGCGGTGAGCGGACGCATCAGCCGCTCCACGCGCAGCACGGCGGCGAACGCGGCCGCGACGGCGGGTTCCGCCTGCGTGCCCCCTTCGGCCTCGATGGCTACGAACGTGCCGAGTAGTGGCCTAACCCTATGAAATGTTGAAGAAATTATGGGCATTGCCGAAACAAACGAAAAACATGTGCAAGTATAAATACGAACTACTATCATTTGCACGTCGACTAGAGTTTCCGATCAAGATGCAACCCGCCCGCCGTCTTCTGTTCGCCGTCCTCTCCTGGGCTCTTCTCAGCTGCTCGGCGTCGCCCGGCTCCGGACCGAGCTTCCCACCGCCGGCCGCCCAGACGCTGTCCGCGGCCGCGACCCTGGGTGAGCGCATCTTCCATGACGAATCGCTGTCGGCGAGCGGCCGCATGTCGTGTGCGACCTGCCATTCGCCGGAGCATGCGTTCGCGGCGCCGCCGGGGGAGGGACCCGTGCCGATCGGTGGGCCCGCGCTCACGACGCCGGGTTTCCGCAACGCGCCGTCGCTGAAATATCTCGCCGCCAATCCGGGCTTTTTCTTCGACGACGAGGGTACGCCCACGGGCGGGTTCGATCGCGATGGCCGTGCGAATTCCCTTGCCGAGCAGGCGCGGCGGCCGTTCCTCGCGCCGCACGAGATGGCGAACGCTTCCGTGGCCGATGTCGTCGCCAAGGTGGCGGTGGCCGCCTACGCCGACGATTTCCGTGCGGTCTTCGGCGGTGACATCTTCGCGAGTCCAGACGAGGCGTTCGCACGCGTGGTGCTCGCCCTGCAGCGCTACCAGCTCGAAGACGCCGCGGAGTTCGCGCCGTACTCGAGCAGGTACGACAAGTTCCTGGCCGGCACCGCGCAGCTCTCCGCGCAGGAGCTGCGTGGGCTCGCGCTGTTCAACGACCCGGCGCGCGGCAATTGCGCGGGCTGTCACCCCAGCGCGCGCGGCGCGGCCGGCGCGCCGCCGCTGTTCACCGACTTCACGTACGACAATCTCGGTGTGCCGCGCAACACGGCGATTCCCGCGAATGCGGATCCCGACTACTACGACCTCGGCCTGTGCGGACCCGATCGCACCGATCTCGCCGCCGCGCGCCCGGATCTGTGCGGCGCGTTCAAGGTGCCGACGCTGCGCAACATCAGGCTGACCGCACCGTACTTTCACAACGGGCGTTTCGAAACCCTGCGTGACGCGCTGCACTTCTACGTTCAGCGCGATACCCGTCCCGAGCTGTTCTATCCGCTCGATGCCGGGGGGCAGCCCGTGAAGTTCGACGACCTGCCCGCCGCATACCGTGCGAACGTGAACACGACCGAGGTGCCGTACAACCGGCATGCGGGCGATGTGCCAGCGCTCAGCGACGGCGACATCGAGGACGTGATCGCGTTTCTGAACACCCTGACCGACGAATGAGCACCCAAGGACAATACCGATGACGAATGCAATCGTGCGCTCGAAGCGCACCTCAGGGACGGCGCTAGCGGGAGCCCTGATCCTCGTGGCGGTGGCGCCGGCGGCGCGCGCGGCCACGGAGCAGGAGCTCGAGGCGAAGCTGGACGCGTTGGCCACGCAGGTGGCACAGCTGCAATCGGAGCTCGCGGCTCTGAAGGCAGAGCGCGCGCCGAGCGCAACGCCCGCCCCAGCGGCGTCGACCGCCGCAGCGCCGCGGCAGGTCGCCGATGAGGCACCAAAGCTGGATTGGTTCGGCTACGGCGAGCTCAACTATTCGCGGCCGAGCGACGACGGCTCGCGTGCCGTGGCCGACGTCGGCCGGTTCGTGCTGGGGGCCGCGTATCGCTTCGATACCAGGACGCGCTTCGTCAGCGAGCTCGAGATCGAGCACGCGGTGTCCTCGGCTGAGGATCCCGGCGAGGTCGAGGTGGAGCAGGCCTACATCGAACGCGCCCATGGCGATCGTGTCTTCGGCAGGTACGGCCTGTTCCTGATGCCGGTCGGCATGCTGAACGAGAACCACGAGCCGACGCGTTACTACGGAGTGTTTCGCAACGCCGTGGAGACCGCGATCATTCCGACGACCTGGCGCGAGGGCGGGGTCGCGTTCCAGGGCAACCTCGACAACGGCCTGCGCTGGGATGCCGGCGTGAGCACCGGCTTCAACCTCTCGAAGTGGGATGCGACGTCGGGCGAGGGACGGGAGTCGCCGCTCGGCTCGATCCACCAGGAGCTCGCGCTTGCGTCGGCCGGCGATCTGTCCGTTTTCGCTGCGCTGAACTACTCGGGTGTACCGGGCCTGCGCGTGGGCGGCTCCGTGTTCCATGGCAACTCGGCGCAGGGCCAGCCCGGCCTGCGTGACAACGATGTCACGCTGTGGGAAGGGCACGTGCGGTGGAATCCCGGCAAGTGGGAGCTCTCGGCGCTGAGCGCTCACGGCCGGATCGCGAATACGGCGGCGGTGAACCTGCCGCTGGTGGGCAACCCGACGTTGATCCCGGCGGAGTTCTTCGGTCAGTACGTCGAAGGTGCGTATCGCGCGTCGCTCAAGAATGGCTGGACGCTCGCTCCGTTCGCACGCTACGAGGTGGTGAACACGGCGTCCGAATACGCGAATCTCGGCTTCGGTCTGACGCCGGACGCGCTGCGCGACGAGAAGATTGGCACGGCGGGCGTCAATCTCACGATTGCGAGCGGCGTGGTGTTCAAGTTCGACTATCGTGACTTCAAGCGTGACGCTGGCCTTCGTGGGTTCGATGTCGGCGTGGGTTACCAGTTCTGAGTAGACTGGGAGCAGCGTCATGAGCCGATTCGAAGGTGACTTTCTGTGGCCGGCGTCGGTCGTCGCGATCGCCATCGTGGCGCCAGCGCCGGGTGCCGTCGCGGCGACGTATCTGACCGTCGAAGCCGCGCAGCGTGCCTTGTTTCCGGATGCCGACGCGTTCACCGAGCTGGCGCTGGCGCCGACGGCCGACCAGCTTCTCTCGATCACGGACGCGTCGGGCGCGCAGGCGCCGCACGGCGAGCTGCGCGTCTGGGCCGCGCGCAGGGCGGGCACGGTGGTCGGCCACGTGTTCGTCGACAACGTGATCGGACGCGCGGACTACATCACCTACGCGGTCGGCATCGACGCACGCGGCGCGCTGCTGCCGGTCGAGATCCTGGAGTATCGCGAGAGTCATGGCGGGGAGATCCGCAACAAGCGCTGGCTCGCGCAATTCGCGGGCCGCACGACACCCGCCGAGCTCGAGTTCCGCGCCGACATCAAGAGCATCGCCGGCGCCACTCTGTCCTCCGAGCACGTGACGCAAGGCGTCCGCCGGTTGCTGGCAATGTGGCAGATCCTGATCAGGCCCGCTGGAGGGCGATGACGTGCGCGAATCCGCGCCGTTGCTGCGAACGGCGGTGCACGCGACGTTCAGCCTGATGTGGCTCGTCGGCGCTGCGCTGTTCGTGCTGAAGCACTTCTTCGAGTCGAAGGTAGCGTTCGGTCCGCATCCGTGGCAGCCGCCGCTGACGCAGGTGCACGGCATCCTCGCGGTGCTAGCGACGTTCCTGTTCGGCTGGATCGTGGCCGCGCAGCGCGCGCAGCCGCAGCGGCAGCGGGCCACCGCGCCACTGCTCTTCGTGACGCTCGCATGGCTCGTGGTCACGGGGTTCGCGCTGTTCTTCCTCGTGTCCGAGGAGTGGCGCGGCGTCGATGCCACGCTGCACGAGTTCGTGGGGCTCGCGTTTCTGCTGCCCTGGCTCGCGTACCTGGCCGGGGCGGCGCGGCGCCCGGGCTAGCTGCGCGGCTCCGCCCAGAGATCGTACTCGTCGGCCGCCGTCACGCGTGCCGTCACGATGTCGCCGGCCTTGAGCTTCTTCGCGCCCTTGCCGGCCGGCAGGTACACGCGGCCGTCGATCTCCGGCGCGTCCGCCATGGAACGTCCGATGGCCTGATCGCCGTCGATCTCGTCGACGATCACGGCGATGTCCTTGCCCACGCGCTGCTGCAGCCGGCGCGCGCTGATCTTCTGCTGCGCCGCCATGAAGCGATGCCAGCGTTCTTCCTTGACTTCCTCGGGCACCGCGTTCGGCAGTGCGTTCGCGGCCGCGTCCTGCACCGGCTCGTAGCGGAAGCAGCCGACGCGATCGAGCTCCGCCTCCTCGAGCCAGTCGAGCAGCTGCCTGAAGTCCTGCTCGGTCTCGCCGGGAAAGCCGACGATGAACGTGGAGCGGATCGTGATGTCCGGCACGGCCGTGCGCCAGTCGCGGATGCGCTGCAGCGTCTTGGCTTCCGCCGCCGGACGCTTCATGGCCTTGAGCACTTTCGGGCTCGCGTGCTGGAACGGGATGTCGAGATACGGCAGCACCTTGCCCGCGGCCATCAGCGGAATCAGGTTGTCGACGTGCGGATACGGGTACACGTAGTGCAGGCGTATCCAGGCGCCGAGCTCGCCCAGCGCTTCGGAGAGGTCCGTGAGCCGCGCGGCCACCGCGCGACCGCGCCACTGCGACTCCTTGTATTTCACGTCCACGCCGTAGGCGCTCGTGTCCTGCGAGATCACGAGCAGCTCGCGCACGCCGGCGCTCACCAGCCGCTCGGCCTCGCCGAGCACGTCGGCGGCCGGCCGGCTCACGAGATCGCCGCGCAGGCGAGGGATGATGCAGAAGCTGCAGCGGTGGTTGCAGCCTTCCGAGATCTTCAGATACGCGTAGTGCCGCGGCGTGAGCTTCACGCCCTGTGGCGGCACCAGATCGACGAACGGATCGTGCGGCGCGGGCACGGCCTCGTGCACCGCGCTCACCACGGCGTGGTACTGGTGCGGGCCCGTGATCGCGAGCACGTCGGGATGCGCTGCACGGATCGTGGCGGCTTCGGCGCCGAGGCAGCCCGTGACGATCACGCGGCCGTTCTCGGCCAGCGCCTCGCCGATCGCGTCGAGCGATTCCGCGCGTGCGCTGTCGAGGAAGCCGCAGGTGTTCACGACCACGACGTCGGCGCCGGCGTAGTCGGCCGCCGTCTCGTAACCCTCGGCGCGCAGCTGCGACAGGATGCGCTCGGAGTCCACCAGCGCCTTCGGGCAACCGAGGCTCACGAAGCCGACTTTCGGGGTCTTGTTCTTGCGGGCGGCTCGGGGCACGACGGGGTTCTGGAGGGGGTGCGCGGTGCAGCGCGGGGGCGCTATTCCGCCACGCATCGGCGCAAAACGCAACGGCGGCTCCCGCCGGGATCGTGACGGCCTCCCAGCGGCTGGACGGGAAGCGGGGGACCGCCGTTCACGCGGCGGCTCGTCGGGCCGACGTGGTGGTGTCGCTGCATGGACTGCCATTGGACGCCGTGTTACAGAAGGACGGGTTTCTCAGGGGTGAAGTCCGATGCGTGCGCGCAATGCCGTGCTGATCTCCATCGCCGGGCTGATGCTCGGCGCGAGCGCTGGCGCCCACCACTCGCCGGCCATGCTGTACGACCTTGGCAAGCAGGTGACGATCGAGGGCGTGGTGACCGAGTTTCAGATGGGTAATCCGCACCTGCGGATCTACTTCGAGGTGGAGCGCAATGGGGTCAGGGAGAAATGGCTGGCGGAGGGCGGCTCGCGCACGGTGCTGATGCACAAAGGATGGACCGGCAAGGAGGTCGCGCCCGGCGACAAGGTGTCCGTGATCGGCAATCCGTCGCGCGACGGCTCGAAGCTCGTGCACGTCATCTATCTCGTGCTGCCGGACGGCAAACGTCTGTTTGCGGAGGACTTCGATCCCACGACGCAGTACGACGAGCTGCGCAGGAAGAAGCAGCAATGAGTCCCACGAGCGCCGCGCACGGCGGCATTCGCAGCCGTGCACTTCTGCCGTGTCTGCTCGTCGGCGCGTGGCTGAGCGCGTCGGGAGCGGCGTCGGCGCAGCCCTCAGATCCCGTCGCGCCGTTCCTCGGCACGTGGAGCGGCGTGTTCACGACGCAGGACAACGACTACTGGGGCGCCGAGGATCTGCTGTGTTTCCCCGGCTGCTCGCTCGAGCTGTACAGGAACGTGGCCGCGCTGCTGCGTGATCCGAAGAACAAGGAGCGCCGGTTCAACGAGCTGGCGGGGCCGGCGAGCCAGGCCGAGGAGAAGCGCTTCGCCGCGATGCTGACGCCGGTCGGGAGGCTGA
This sequence comes from Gammaproteobacteria bacterium, assembly GCA_035548835.1. Lineage (GTDB taxonomy): Bacteria > Pseudomonadota > Gammaproteobacteria > Steroidobacterales > Rariloculaceae > FEN-1219. The sequence goes on from DASZSB010000148.1 coordinate 64,408, forward strand.
TCCAGGCGGAGAACAGCCCAGAGACGGACCCGAAGCTGCATTGCCAGCCCTACGGCTTCGTACGCGAGGTCGTGAATCCGCTGCCTCTCACGATCGAGCGCGACGGCAAGAACCTGCTGATCCGCTACGAGGAGTGGTCGCTGCTGCGCACGATCTACATGGACGGCCGGCCGCATCCGCAGCACCAGACGCCGACCTTGCTCGGTCATTCGGTGGGCCGCGTCGAAAACGGCGTGCTGATCGTCGAGACCGCGCGCGTGACGCCGGACTGGTACTCTGACGCCACGCACGCCGGTCACAGCGGCGAGCTCAAAGGCGTCGAGCGGTACACCGTGCGCGACAATCCGAAACGCCTGGAGGTCGAGCTGACCGTCGAGGATCCCGTGACGCTGACGAAGCCGTACGTGATCACCAAGACCTGGCTTTTCACGCCCGACGTGAAGCTGCTGCAGGATTCGTGCTCGGAGTTCCCGGGCAAGTTCTGAGCCGCCAGGATCCGCGCACGACGTGCTACTCGACATCTCGCCGCTGCGCCGGAATCGCGACTTCCGGCTCGTTTTCATCGGTCAGCTGATCAGCTCGTTCGGCAGCTTCTTCACCTATGTTGCGCTGCCCGTGCAGATCTACGACCTCACCGGTTCGTCCGCGGTCGTGGGCCTGCTCGGCACGGCGCAGCTCGTGCCGCTGGCCGTGTCCGCGCTCTGGGGCGGGGCGTTCGCCGACGCCGTGGATCGTCGCGCGCTGATCCTGCGTTGCGAGGCGTTGATGGCCGCCGGCTCCCTCGTGCTGGTGGTGAACTCCCTCGCGGCGCAGCCGAGCGTCGTCGTGGTGTTCGCCGTCGCCGCGTTCATGTCGGCCGTCAACGGATTCCACCGGCCGGCGCTCGAGGCCACGACGCAGAAGCTCGTCGCGTTCGAGGAGCTGCGTGCGGTGTCGGCGCTGTCGTCGCTGCGCAGCTCGAGCGCGTCGATCGCCGGGCCCGCGCTCGCGGGCGTGTGCATCGCCGCGTTCGGGCTCGCGGCCACGTACGTCGTGGAGGTCAGCACGTTCGTGATCTCGCTCGTCGCGATCGCCGCGATCCGCTCGATGCCGCCTGCGGAGCATGCGCAGCCCGCGGGTATAGCCACGATCCTCGAAGGTTTGCGCTACGCGGCAAGCCGCCCGGAGCTGATCGGCACCTACGCCGTCGACATCGTCGCGATGACGTTCGCGATGCCGGTGGCGGTGTTTCCGGCGCTCGCCGAGCGGTTCGGCGGTGCGCAGGCGCTGGGCTTCCTGTATTCGGCGATGAGCGTCGGCGCGTTCCTCATGACTCTGTTCAGCGCCTGGACCAAACGCGTCGAGCGGCACGGCGCCGCCGTGATCGTGGCGGCCCTGCTGTGGGGGCTCGCGATCGTCGCGCTCGGCTTCGCCCGGTCGCTGCCGGTGGCCGTCGCCTGCCTGATCGCGGCTGGCGCAGCCGACATGGTCAGCGCGCTGTTCCGCATGACGATCTGGAACGAGACGATCCCGACCACTCTGCGCGGCCGCATGGCGGGCATCGAGCAGCTGTCCTATATGACCGGCCCGTTGCTCGGCAACGCGCGCGCGGGTTTCGCCGCGGAGCGCTTCGGGCTCGCGCCGTCGATCGCGTCCGGCGGGTTGCTCTGTGTCGCCTGCGTGGGCGCGTGCGTGCCGCTGCTGCCCGCGTTCTGGCGATATCGAAAGCCGGCTGCCGCACCGGTTGAGAGCACGGTGCTCCCACGTGCCGTGGACGCGAGGGGATCGGAGGACTAATCTCTGAAGCCCCACCGCTTCCTGGAGGATGTCGTGTCCAGAGTGGTTTTTGCGGGCGCGCTGCTGATCGCGACGGCGGCCCTGTCGGGGGTCTGCGTAGCTCAGGACGACACATGTCCCAACCCGTGCGTGCCCGGCGCGATCAACGATCCCAGCACCTTTCGCGGCAGCTCGGCGAATCAGGCGCTGGAGCAGCAGGCCTACCAACAGCAGGAGGCCGCCAATCAGCAGATGCAGCAACGCCTCGACCAGACCTATGCCGATTACGCCCCGAAAGCCGGTGGCGGCGCTGGGGGTGGCGGCGCGTCGGTGGGCGCCAGACTGAAATCGAAACCTCTGCTCCCGGCGGCCAACAACCCGCTGCTCGGCCGCTGGCGGCAGATGGCCGCGAAGCCCGTCGAGCTCGGTCTGCTCGGCGCCTTGCCGGGCGTCCAGTCGATCGTCGATGCGAGCTTCGGCGGGGGCTGCGAATCGATCTTCGGCAAGGGCATGGTGGCCTTCACCCCGACGCAGTTCAACTGGGTGGCGCCCGACGGTCACGAGGAGATCCTGAACCACGTCGAGTACCGCTCCGACGGCGCCAATGTCATCGTCATCCCCACGGACTCGGATCTGCCGCTGATCTTCGGCTTGCCAAACCGCGACCATGCCGTCGTCGCGTTCCTGGGCTGTCGCATGGAGCGCGATGGCGCCAAGGCGACACCGGCCGCTGCCCGGTCGGCGCCCGCCGGCGCTGCGGCCGCAGCGGAGGCGGGTCAGGGCACTCTCAAACTCAAAGTTGGGGACATGGTCGACGGCCAGTTCTCCGCGCCGCCGGCCGGAACCCGGATCTTCGTGACGCCGCAGGACCCCGATGCCAACCTCGTCAAAGCAGGCTTCACGCCGGCTCCCGGCACTCCGCCGATCGAAAGACTGTTCGCCGCCTGCAATGTCGGCCACGGCGGCGACCAGGCGACCTGTGCACGCGGGTTCCAGGCAATGATCGCCGGCGCGCTCGGCGCGGCCAGCACGGACCCCAACGGCGAGGCGCAGACGGGTGCGCTGCCGGTCGGACGTTATTACCTGGTCGGGTTCACGCCCTACAAAGGCCACTCGCTGATGTGGCATCTGCCGGTGGACGTGAAAGCCGGCGCCAACGCCGTGAGCCTGTCGCCGCACAACGGCAGCATCAGTCATTAGACTCGCCGAGCCGCTTGCAGGTAGCGTAGCCCGACCCGGAACAATCGATCGATTCGGATTACGATCCGGGGATCCACTGTCCCGCCGCGAAGTGCGCTGCCGGGAAAAGAGGAGCGCATCGCCATGACCGCCACTGTCACCCGCGCCGAGCTCGCGGCCCTCGTCGGCAAGGAGCTCGGAGTCTCGGACTGGTTCCCGATCGACCAGGCGCGCGTGAACGCGTTCGCCGACGTCACGCTCGATCACCAGTTCATCCACGTCGATCCCGCGCGCGCGCGCGGCACGCCTTTCGGCGGCACGATCGCGCACGGCTTCCTGACACTGTCGTTGCTCGTGCATCTGTGCCTGCCATTCATTCCCGTACCGGCGAATCGCGAGCTCATCGTGAACTACGGGTTCGACAAGATTCGTTTCGTGGCGCCGGTGCGCGTGGGCAAGCGCATCCGCGCGCGCGGCACGCTGGGTGCCGTCGAGGAGCGCAAGCCGAACCAGATCCAGCTGCGCGTCGACGTCACGGTCGAGATCGAGGGCGAGGAGAAGCCCGCGCTCGTGGCCGAATGGCTGAGCCTGCACGTGGTGAGCGCGTGACGGCCGCGCGGCCGCACGTCGTCATCGTCGGCGCGGGTTTCGGCGGGCTCTCGGCGGCGACAGCGCTCGCGCTCGTCCCATGCGACGTCACGGTCGTCGACCGGCACAACTACCACCTGTTCCAGCCGCTGCTGTACCAGGTCGCGACGGCGGGTCTGCCGCCGTCCGACATCGCCTGGCCGATCCGTTCCGTGTTGCATCGGCAGCGCAACGTCGTGGTGCTGCTCGGCGAGGTCGTCGGCGTGGATACCGCGGCGCGCCGCGTGCGGCTGCGCGGGCGCGAGATTCCGTTCGACTACCTGATCGTCGCCGCGGGAGCCACGCACGCCTACTTCGGCCACGAAGACTGGCGGCCGTACGCACCGGGACTCAAGAGCATCGACGATGCGACCCTGATCCGGCGGCGCATCCTGTCCGCGTTCGAGGCGGCGGAGATGGAGCCCGACGCAGAGAGCCGCGCACGGCTGCTGCGGTTCGTGATCGTGGGCGCCGGCCCGACCGGCGTGGAGCTCGCGGGCACGATCGCCGAGCTTGCCCGCTACACGCTTGCCGCCGATTTCCGTCGCATCGATCCGCGCGGTGCGAAGGTCCTGCTCGTGGAGGCCGGGCCGCGCGTGCTCGCGGCGTTCGCGGAGCGGCAGTCGGAGTACGCGCGGCGCGCGCTCGCGAGGCTCGGCGTGGAGGTGCGCGTGAATGCCCCGGTCACCGCGTGCGACGCGGACGGCGTCACGATCGGCACGGAGCGCGTGCCGACCGCCACCGTGATCTGGGCGGCGGGCGTGGCCGCTGCGCCGGTCGGAGCGTGGCTCGGCGCCACGACCGATCGCGCGGGCCGCGTGCGCGTGGGTCCCGATCTCGCCGTTCCGGGCGAGCCCTCGATTTTCGTGATCGGGGACTCCGCGCTCGTCGAGACGCCGGCCGGCCGCGTGCCGGGCGTGGCGCCGGCGGCCAAGCAGCAGGGCGCGTACGTGGCGGACGTGATCGCGCGGCGCATCGGCGGGCGGCCCGCGCCCGCGCCGTTCGCGTATCGCAACCCCGGCAACTTCGCGACGATCGGCCGCGCATGCGCCGTGATCGAGTTCCCGCTCGCCACGGTGCGTGGCTGGCTCGCGTGGTGGCTCTGGGGTATCGCGCACATCTATTTCCTGCTTGGCGTGCCGAGCCCGTTGCTGGTGTCGTTACGGTGGTTGTGGGAGTACCTGACGTACGGTCGCGGCGCGCGTCTGATCACGGGCTCGGAGCACGCGGACTGATACGAGCGCCCGGCGCGAACAAACGTTTTACAGCGGCCCGCGACGGCACTAGAGTCTCGACACGGGCGCCGCGAACCGGCGCAGGGGGAGTCATGAAGAAGACTACGAACACGGATCCGGCGCTCGAGGTCGTCGCCGGCAACGGGCTGCTGCATCGGCGGCTGTTCCTGACACAGAGCGCGGCGCTGGTCGGCGCGGGCGGGCTGTCGCTGCTCGCGGCGCAGCCGGTCGACGCGGAGCCGCTCGCGGTGCCGCCCTGGATGAAGGCGCCCGGCACGCACATGAGCGTCTATGGCTCTCCGTCCAAGTACGAGGCCGGCACGCAGCGCTTCGTGGGCGGCACGCCGAACGTGGTCGGCAGCGGCGTGTCGTTCACGCCGCATCACAAGCTGCACGGCACGATCACGCCGAACAGCCTGCACTTCGAACGTCACCACAGCGGCGTGCCCGACATCGATCCCGCCGCGCACCGGCTGCTGATCCACGGCGCGGTGCGCCGGCCGCTGACGTTCACGGTCGAGTCGCTGCTGCGCTACCCCACGGTCACGCGCATCCAGTTCCTCGAATGCGCCGGCAACAGCGGCGGCAACCTGAGCCCGCAGCCGCCGCAGGCGCCGCTCGGCATGATCCACGGCCTCATGTCGTGCAGCGAGTGGACCGGCGTGCCGCTCTCGATCCTGCTCGACGAGGCGGGTGTCGAGAAGGGCAACGAGTGGGTGCTCGCCGAAGGCGCCGACGCGGCGGCCATGGCCCGCAGCGTGCCGCTGAAGAAACTCATGGACGACGCGATGATCGCGCTGTACCAGAACGGCGAGCGCCTGCGGCCGGAGAACGGCTACCCCATGCGCCTGTTCCTGCCGGGCTACGAAGGCAACATGAACGTGAAGTGGCTGCGGCGGCTCAAGGTGGTCAACGCGCCCACGATGACGCGCGACGAAACTTCGCACTACACGGACGTGCTGCTGAACGGCAAGGCGCTGATCCTGACGTATCCGATGGAAGTGAAGTCCGTCATCACGAGCCCGTCCACGGGGCTCGCGATGAAGGGACCGGGTCTCTACGAGATCACGGGGCTCGCGTGGTCGGGACTCGGCAAGATCCGCCGCGTGGAGGTCTCGGCCGACGGCGGCAAGAGCTGGGCGCAGGCCGCGCTGAACGAGCCGGTGCTGTCGAAGGCGTTCACGCGCTTCCGCATGGCGTGGCGCTGGAACGGCGGCCCCGCGACCTTGATGAGCCGCGCCGTCGACGAGACCGGCGCCGTGCAGCCGACGCGCGCCAGCATCGTCGCGGAGCGCGGCGAGCGGCAGAACTATCACATGAACGGCATCCAGGCCTGGGCCATTGCCGCGAACGGCGAGGTGAGCAATGTCTACGCGTAGTGTCGGTGTCGCGCTGATCGCGAGCGCGCTGTGCGTTGCCGCGCACGCGCAGTCCGGGCCGGGCTTGGGCCAGCCCGTGTCGGCCGCGGACGCCGCGGCGTGGGACATCAGCATCCAGCCGGACGGCACGGGCCTGCCGCCGGGCTCCGGCAACGCCGCGGCGGGCGCGCAGATCTTCGCGACGCACTGCGCCGCCTGTCACGGCCAGGGCGGCGTGGGCCAGCCGAACGACAAGCTCGTGGGCGGGCAGGGCACGCTCACGCAGCTGCAGCAGGTGCGCACGGTCGGCAGCTACTGGCCGTACGCGACGACGATCTTCGACTACATCCGCCGTGCGATGCCGTTCCAGACGCCGGAGTCGCTCACGAACGATCAGGTGTACGCGCTGACGGCGTACCTGCTCTCCGAGAACGGCATCATCGGCGCGAACGACACGATGAACGCGCAGACGCTGCGGCAGGTGAAGATGCCGAACCGCGACGGGTTCATCATGGCGTACCCGAAGCGAGCCGATCAGGGCCGTACGCGCCGCTGACGCGTGGTTCGCGTACTTCTCTTCGTCGTCGTCATCGCGGCGCTCGCGGGCATCGTGCTCTCGCTGCTGCGGCGTACGCCGAAGACTCCCGTGGACCGCTCGGCCGAGGCCACGGGCATTCAGCCAGCGCTGCCGGCCCCGAAGGCCGCGCACGCGCTGGGGCGCGAGGCCGCGCGGCACAAGCTGCACGAGCTCTCGTTCGGCGCCGCGCTCGCGTCGAGCGTGCCGGCGGAGCACGTGAAGGTCGTGAGCGCCGTCGCGGGCGTGCTGCACGCGGCGGCCACGGATCCGAAGTACGCGCCGCGTCGGCCGATGCTGCTGCCGCAGCTGCTGCGTGCCGTGAATGACAGCGACACCACGCGCAAGGAGCTCGCGCTGCTGATCGCGCACGACCCGGCGCTCGTCGGCAGCCTGCTCAAGCTCGCGAACAGCCCGATCTACCGGCGCGGCTCGCAGCCGGTCGAAGGCGTCGAGCGCGCGCTCGCGGTGCTCGGCACTCAGGGCGTGCGCTCGCTCGCGGCCGCGGCGTTGATGCAGCCCGTGTTCCGCGCGGCGGCCGGCGACGCGGAGAAGTTCCCCGAGGTCGTGTGGGAGCACACGTACCGCTCGGCCGCGGCCGCGGAGCTGCACGCAACGAGTGTGGAGAACGCCGACCCTTTCGCCGCGCAGCTGCTGGCCCTCGTGATGGGGCTCGCGACGATCGTCGTGTACCGCGTTGCGCTCGATCAGTACGCCGGGCGGCGGCTCACGCCGGACCCGGCCGCGCTGGCATCGCTGCTCGACGAGCACACGGGCGGCGTGGCGCGGCGTATCGCCGCGAGCTGGGAGCTTTCGGCCTCGATGCTCGAGGCGCTAGACGACCAGCGCCCGGAGAACGTGGCGTGGCCGCAGACGGCGCTCGGCCGTTCGCTGCGCTTCGGGCTCACGGCCGGCGCGCTCAGCATGCTGCGGACCGCGGAGCTCATCGACGACGACACGGGCCTCGTGTCGCTCGCGGCCGCGGGCGGCGAGGGTCAGCGCTTCGAACGGCTGTGGGAACGGCTCACCTGGCCGGAGCCGGAGCGCGTCCCAAGCTGAAGGCCGGTGTCAGGTTTTGCGCAGTTGCGCAGAACCTTGACGGTCGAGGTTGCCGACCTCGCTCGACGAGTGACGTCGGTGCGAGAGAGGGCTTTCGGCAGCGTCGGCGACAGGACGTCGCCGACGCAGCCTACAGGGACGTATTCATGGCGGTGCCGAAAGCCCTCTCTCGCATCGGCGTCACGATAACCACCGGCCCAAAACGTGGGCGCACCCATGGTTCTGCGCAACTGCCCAAAACCTGACACCGTCTTCAGTCGTAGTAGGCGGGCGACTTCTTGAGCTGGCGGTGATGCACGAGGTCGTGCTGGATCCAGAGTTGCGCGTGCGACTGCGTGATGAAGGCTTCGATGGCCTCGCGCGACTTCGCCGTCTGCTCCTCGCTGACCTCGAACGTCGGCACACGGTGCAGCGTGCGCTCGGCCGGGTAGTGGTACAGATCGCCCGAGAGCACCACGGGCCCCGTGTTCGCGAGCTTCACGTACAGCACCGCGTGGCCCTCCGTGTGCCCCGGCGCCTGCTTGATGACCACGGACCCGTCGCCGAACACGTCGTAGTCCGGCGTCGTGATCAGCGTGGTCTTCGCGTTCTTCAGCGCCGAGAACGTCTCGGGCCGCGCCCCTCCCGGCGGATTGGCCGAGAACATCGCATCGTGCTCGGTCTTCGAGACGAGCCACTGCGCGCCCGCGAACAGGTTCGCGTCGGCCGTGTGGTCCCAGTGATAGTGCGACAGCGCGAGGTACGTCACGTCGCTCGGCTTGTAGCCCGCGGCCGCGAGCTGCGACGTCAGCGTCTTGCCTAGCACCACGAACCGCTCGGCACCGTCCTTGCGCACGAGGCGCTGCCGGTAGCCGACGTCGCCGCCGCGCTCGTGGTCGGCCACGGCGCCGGCATCCCAGAGCAGCACGCCGCGCGGATGCACGATCAGGAACGAGGCGACCGAGATCGACACTTCCTGCACGTCGGCATCGGTCAGCCGGTAGCGCGCGGTCTCCGACTCGAGCACGCCGCCGTCGAAGACGTAGATGCGCGGTGATTTGACGGCGGCGGGGCGCGTGGACTGTGCCGAAACGGAGACGGCCGTGAATAGAGCGAGGACGGTGCCGAGCACGCGCCAGAAGCCGATGCGATGCATGTGATCCCCCGTGGATTGCCGGTGCGCCGTGTCCGCGGCGCCTGCCGCCATGATGCGCCATTTGCCGCGTGCCGTCACGGCGGCGGGGGCGGGCTCAAACTTCGGTCGAGACGAAGCTGCCGCGAATCTGGCGAAAGCGCAGCGTCAGGAACTCGACGCCCGTGCTCCAGCGATCGACGGCGTCCGGGTCCGGCTCCACATGGGCCACGCGGCCGAGCGCCCGCAGCTCCGCGCAGGCGATCCTCACGATCTGATTCTGCTGCAGGCGAACGGCGGAGCGAAACTGCATGCCGTTCAGCGAGAGGTCGCGCATCTCGCCCGTGAAGGGCTGCGGCTGCGGCCACGTGACGCAGATGTCGAGCTGCCGCTGCTTCGGAATCCGGTTCAGCATGCGCTGGCCGGAGTACTCGAGCCGGTGCCGCTCCGCCGGGCACAGCGGGCTGCCGCAGCGGCCGCAGTCGTCGTCGCGCTCGAGCCTGCGCTGCAGCCCGTGCGCGGCGCCGCAGAACAGGCAGACGTTGAGTACCAGCGTTTCGGTTTCGTCGTCGGCCGCGCGCGCCTCGGGCGGCGTGGCCGGTTTCGCGGTGTCGGCCGCGCGCCGCTGGGCATCGTAGGCGGCGCGGCGCTGCGTGTCGCCGAGCACGGCGTAGGCTTCCTCGATCAGGCCGGGATCGGCCTCGCCCGCGAACGTCGCGGACGTCTGCAGCCGCTGCAGCAGCGTGCGGTAAATCGCGTGGATCACGGCCGACGGCGCGTCCGGCTGGACGTGCAGGATGCGGTAGTAGTCGGGCAGGCCGCTCATGAGCACGTCACGCTAAGCCGGGCGGCCCGCCATGCCAAGTCGACGCGTTCACACTCCGCCGCCCCGCGGCCCGTGGGCCGCGCCGGGCTCAGTTCGGCGGCTGTGCGGCGGGGTTCGACGAGCCCGCGAACAGCTTGCGGCCATCGTGGAACGTGACCGTGCCGACGTTGACCGTGAACGAGCCGTTGCGCGCCTGCCAGCCGTCGACCACGAGCACGGTACCGGGCGGCAGGTCCTCCTTGCGCCAGCCGCGGCGGATCAGCCCGTTCGCGCCGTTGGTCTCGCAGGCCCAGTTCTGCACCTTGCCGTCCGCCCCGGTGACGTCGAGGTAGATCCATGCGTGCGGATTCGACCACTTCATCTCGGTGACCTTGCCGGTCAGCTTCAGCGGCTTGTCCGGATCGAATTCGGCCGAGAACGAATGATGCGCGGCCGCGGCGCCGGCCGCGAGCAGCGCCAGCGTGGCGATGAGGGCGGACGTCTTCGTGGGCATCGGCCTAGTTCTCCTTGTGCGTGGCGCGGTATTCGTCACGGATTTCCTTCAGGTGCGAGAGGTCGCCATTGTCCTCGTGGCAGGCAACTTCGAGCAACTCGTCGCGCTTCCTGTGCAGCGGCACCTCGATCGTCCATGGCCGCGTGAACGCGATCGGGTCGGTGACCGTGGCGCGATAGATCACGCGATCGGGGCCGACGGGCGTGAACGTCTCGACGACGGTCGCGGCATGCGAGATCACGTCGCCGACTTCGTTCAGCCACGCCTTGCCGTTGAAGTTGCGGCTCTCGACGACCAGCGTGTCGCCGTCCCAGCGGCCGTTCGAGTCGCCCTGCCACAGGCGCACGTAGTCGGGCAGCGGCGCGCGCGGCGTCAACGCGATCTGGCGCCACGACATGCGCTCGAACAGCATCACCACATAGCCCGGCGGCTGCAGGATCTGCATGGGCGCCGGCACGTACTGCGAGCGCGGCACGCTCGCTACGAAGCAGTGCGCGGTGGGGTCGTCGTAGCCGCGATGCGGGCGCGCGCGGTCGATGGCTTCCGCGCGGGCCCAGCGTTGGTAGGGCAGCGTGCCGTCCTGCGGATCCACCACGACGCCGCGGCTGGCCGGCGTCAGGAAGTTCTGCGCGCGCGTCTCGAGCCCGTAGTTCGCGCCGCCGGCGTCGGCCTCGTACCAGCCGGAGATGTCGGGCTTGCCGTCGGCCAGCCGCCGGATCTCGCCCGTGACCGCGGGCCGCGGCAGCGTCCTGCCGGCCTTCGCGTCGAATGGCGCGTTGTCCGCGGGCGCCGCGGCCGGGTACCACGTGCGGGCGTCGCGCTCGAACTCGCCGCTCTGCTCCTCTTTCTCCGCCTGGCACTGGTACTCGAGCAGGCGCGTCATGTCGGTCTGCCGATGCAGCGGCATGTGGATCTTCCACGGCCGCGTGAAGACCTTGGGGTCCTCGATCGTGGCCTCGTAGTCGATCGTGTTCGCATCGCGCAGTTTGAAACGTTCGGTGACCTTCAACGCGTCGCTGTGGAAGTTGCCGGCCGCGTCGAGCCAGGTGCGATCGTTGTGATCGGTGACGCTGACCACCAGCACGTCGCCTTCCCAGTGCCCGCGCGAGTTGCCCATCCACGACTCGATGCCCTCGTGCATCGTGGGCTGGCCGTTCGTGTAGATGAGCCGGTACACCTGCGACCACTCGAACGTGATGGCCACGTGATCGTTCGTCTGGAAGATCTGGAACGGAAACTCGAGGTACATGATGCGCGGCACGCCGGGCAGGTAGCACGAGCGGAACGGATCGAGTGTGGCGCGGCCCGCGAAGTTCTTGCGCTGCTGCTCGGCGGCCCAGGGCTGGTACGGAATCTCGCCGCCGTCGATCACGCTCTCGCCCGCGGGCATCTCGAAACGGGCCGCGTGATAGCGCAGGTCGTAGGCCGCGCGGTTCTGCACGCGCCAGATGCCCTGCAGGTCCGGTTTGCCGCTCGGCGTGCGCGGCAGCGTCTGCGCGCAGACGGCGCTCGCGCCCAGTGCCAGGACGACGAGCATGACGCGTGCGAGCATCGAATCCCCCCGGATGATCCCTTCGGGCTCATATAGCGAATGGGCGCGAGGGAGTAAAGCGCCGCCGCGCGCGAGGCCGTGAAGTTTTCTCGCGGCCGGCACGCCACGCTAGACTGTGCGCCTCGTCTTTCCGGGGGATCGTCGTCGATGGGGCCGTCGCCCGCTTTCGGCCGGCGCCGCGCGGGCGCCGCCGGTGTCGTTTGTCTCGCGTTCGCCGGGGGCGGCATGGCGTGCGACGCGTGGGCCCAGGACGACGCCACCGAGGACAAGAAGGTGCGGATCGTGCGCGCCAGCTTGCCGCCGGTCATCGACGGCAAGGTGGACGATGCAGTGTGGGCGACCGCACCGCTGATCGACGACTTCCACCAGGTGCGGCCGACGGATGGCGGCGCGCCGTCCGAGCGCACGGAAGTGCGGCTCCTGTACGACGACGACTATCTGTACATCGCCGCGCGTCTCTACGACAGCGAGCCCGACAGGATCACGCGCAATGTCATGCGCCACGGCAACGCGCTCGGCCAGGACGATCGGCTCGCGATCGTGATCGACCCGTTCAACACCGGGCGCAACGGCTACCGGTTCGAGACCAACGCGAACGGCGTGCGGCACGACATGCTCTACAAGAACGTCAGCGAGCTGCAGCGCGACTGGACCGTGATCTGGGAGACGCAGAGCTCCGTCGACGAGAACGGCTGGGCGTTCGAGATGGCCATCCCGTTCAAGTCGCTGCCGTTCAACCCGAACATCGACACGTGGGGGTTCAACTTCGCGCGCGGCATCCGCCGGCGCGGCGAGGAAGTGGTATGGGTGTCGCGCAACCGCACCTACAACCCGAACGTGGTGGGCTACGTATCGGGCTTCGCCGGCATGGATCAGGGCGTGGGGCTCGACATCGTGCCGTCGCTGTCCGCGCATCGGCGGCGGACGTTCGCGCCCGGCGCCACGGACACGAGCTACGATCCGTCCGTCGACCTGTACTACCGCATCACGCCGTCCTTGAACGCGTCGTTGACGATCAACACGGACTTCTCGGCCACCGAGATCGACGATCGGCAGGTCAATCTGACGCGCTTCAGCCTGTTCTTCCCGGAAAAGCGCGATTTCTTCCTGAACGACTCGGATCTCTTCGAGTTCGGCCGCATCGGTCGCGGCAACAACGAGTCGACGACGCTCGCGGGCTTGCAGAACGGCCGCCCGTTCTTCTCGCGGCGCGTGGGCTTGAGCGCGACCGGCCAGCCGGTGGATCTCGAGTACGGCGGCAAGCTGAGCGGCCGCGTGGGGCGATTCAGCATCGGCACGTTTGCGCTGCACCAGGGGAGTTTCGGCGGTGTCGAGGACAAGAGCCTCGTGATCGGCCGCGTATCCGCCGACGTGCTGGCCGAGTCCTCGGTGGGCATGGTGTTCACGGACGGCGACCCCGCCACGAACGGCGACAACTCGCTCGCGGGCCTGGACTTCCAGTACCTGAACACGCGGTTCGCTGGCGGTCGCACGCTCGAGGCCACGGCGTGGTACCAGCGCTCGAGCACGCCGGGCAGACAGGGCGACGACGCGGCCTACGCGGTCGGGTTCGACGTGCCGAACGCCGAAGGGTGGAAGGGCGGCATGTCGTTCAAGGAGCTCGGCAGCAACTTCAACCCCGCGCTCGGTTTCGTGAACCGCACCGGCGTGCGCGATTACCTGGCCCAGACCGGCTATACGCACTTCGTCAAAGGGCGCAAGTTCCTGCAGACCGTGGCCGCCGGCGTCGACGCCGAGCGCGTGGACGTCCTCGGCGGCGGGCTGCAGACGCAGGTGCTGTTCGCGCGGTTGCTCGATCTCGAGAGCCGCACGCGCGACACCTTCCGCCTCGTGTACCAGACGAGCGAGGAGATCGTGACTCAGCCGTTCACGCTGTACTCCGACCCGACGCGTCAGGTCGGCGTGGGAGCCGGGCGCTACGCGTTCGATCGCGCCGGCTTCGACGTGGGCTCGGGCCCGCAGCGCAAGCTGTCGGCGAGCTTCCACTATCGGGACGGTGACTTCTACGACGGCACCCGCAGGAACGTCAGCGGCGACGTCACCTGGAAGCCCTCGCCGCGGTTCAACATGACGTTGCGCTACGACTGGAACGACATCGCGCTGTCGCAGGGCCAGTTCACGAGCCGCCTCGTCGGGGTCGTCACGGAGATGGCGATCCGCCTGAACCTCACGTGGATCAACCTGATCCAGTACGACAACACGTCGGAAGTGCTCGGCGTGAACAGCCGGCTGCAATGGATTCCCAAGGCCGGCCGCCAGGGATTCATCGTGCTGAACCACAACCTGCAGGACATCGACAAGGACGACGTGTTCCACTCGCAGCTGTCGGACCTGAACGTGAAGTTCGCGTACACGTTCCGGTTCTGACCGGCAGCCTGCCGGGCTTCCGGGGGGCGCGGGACGCTCAGGTGCCGCCCGCGCGCAGTTCGAGCCGCAACACGACGAACTCCGCCGGCTTCAGCGGCACGAAGCCGACGAGCGGGTTGACCAGGCCGTTCGCGATGTCGGACCGTGTCGTCGTCGCCGCGCTGACGCGTCAGCCGCCGAGGTACTCATCCGTAATTGCCGAGATGGCGCCGCGGCGGGTATCCGCCGAGGATGGCTCGTCACCAGCCAGCTTCCCGGTGGAGCCAAACATGAGGCGACTCTGCTTTCTGGTTCCGAACGTGGAGAGCGCGCACGGCGTCGTCGACGATCTGCGCGGCGCGGGAATTTCGGATACCAATCTCTACGTGATCGCACGTGAGGGCACCCCGCTCGGCGATCTGCCGGACGCGGGAGCGATCGAGGCTTCCGATTTCTATCCGCAGCTCAGGCGCGGACTCGCCATGGGCGGCGCGATCGGTGTGATCGGCGGCCTGATTGCGATGCGCGTCGCCGGTGCGATCCTCGGCGGAGGCGCCGTGCTGCTGTTCGGGTTGATCGGGGCCGGCGTCAACGGCGTGCTGTCGGCCATCGCCGGCGCGGCGTTTCCGAACACGCGCTTCACGAAGTTCGAGGCCGCGATCGAGGCGGGACATGTTCTGATCGCGGTCGACGCCGCTCCGGACCGGATCGCCGACGTGGAGCGAATCGTGCGAGCGCGGCACCCCGAAGTGGAAATCGAGTTCCTGGAACCGCGTACCCCAACATTGCCGGGGTGACGTTCATCATGAGCCGGAGGACACCGAGATGCGAAGGGAAGACGTGACGTTCCGCACCGATGGCGGCCTGAAGCTCAAGGGCCATTTCTACATCCCCGACGGTGTCAAGGCTCCATACCCCGCCGTCGTGATGGCCGGGGGCTGGTGCTACGTCAAGGAGCTGATCCAGCCGGAGTACGCGAAATTCTTCGTCGACGCCGGCGTGGCCGTGCTCACGTTCGACTACCGTAACCTGGGCGAGAGCGAAGGCCAGCCACGGCAGCACATCAATCCCTGGGACCAGATCTACGACATCATCAACGGCGTCACCTACGTGAGCGGCCGCAAGGACGTCGATCCCGAGCGAATCGGGGTCTGGGGGATCAGCTACGCGGGTGGCCACGTATTCCCGGTGGCGGCGCTCGATCCGCGAGTCAAGACGATCTTCAGCATCGTCCCCGTGCTCGACGGCTGGTACAACACGTTGCGCGCCAACTCGAACGTCGGTCTGCGCAAGCTCTGGGAGATCATCCGCAAGGATCGCTTCGATCGCATCGAGACGGGCAAGCACGGCACGATCGCGCATTCAGCGCATCCGCACGAGGCGCCGTCGACGTTCCCGGCGCCGGAAACCTGGCCCGTCTTCAAGAAGTTCAAGGAGACCGTCGCGCCGAACCACGAGCACTGGACGACGATCCAGAGCTGCGAGTTCGTGTTGAGCTACGACGTGACGCCGTACATGAAGCGCATCATCCATCAGCCCACGCTGATGGTCACGTCGTGGTACGACGACATCACGATGACCGAGTTCGAGGTGCCGGCCTTCCACACGATCCCGAGTCCGCGCAAGAAGCTCGTGCAGGTGGGCGAGGGTGCGTCGCACATGTCGCTGTACGACAACCCCGATCACCTGCGGGTGGTCGGCGAAGCCTGTGCCGCCTTCGCGCGCGAGTATCTTTGAGGGAGCGTGACCATGAACGAACCGCCGGGCGATGACGAACGACGGTGAACCGGTACTCGAGGTCTCGGACCTGAAGGTCACGCTCGAGGGTCAAACGGTCCTCGACCATATCTCGTTCGCGGTACGGCGCGGCGAAGTCTGGACGATCCTCGGTCCGAACGGTGCCGGCAAGACGGTGCTCCTGCGTGCCCTGCTCGGCGCGTTGCCGTATCGGGGTTCGATCGCCTGGAAGGCCGGCGTGCGGATCGGGTACGTGCCTCAGCGGCTGCCGTACATCAGGAACATTCCGTTGAGCGTGGCGGAGTTCTTCGCACTGAAGAGCAACGTCAGATCGGGCGTCGACGAGTTGCTGCGGGCCGTCGGGCTCGGGGCGGAGGCGGGGAAGCGGCGAATCGGCGATTTCTCCTCCGGTCAGTTCCAGCGGATTCTGATCGCCTGGGCGCTCGCCAGTGACCCCGACGTGCTGCTGTTCGACGAGCCCACGGCAGGCATCGATATCGGCGGCGAGGAGACCGTGTACGCGCTGCTCGCGCAACTGAAGCGCACGCGCAACCTGACGATGCTGATCGTCACGCACGACCTCGCGATGGTCCACCGGTTGTCGTCCATGGTGCTGTGTCTGAACCGGCAGGCGGTCTGCATGGGCCCGCCGCTGGCGGCACTCACGCCGGAAAACCTCGAGCGACTGTTCGGTCGCGAGGTCAGCGTGTACGAGCACAAGCACGAGTAGCGCGCATGGAATCGCTGCTGCTCAGTCTGGTGGCGGGCATGTCGATCGGCGGCGCCGCGGCGTATCTCGGTACGCTGATGCTGAGCCGCAGGATGGCGCTCGTGGCGGGTCCGCTGGGCCACCTGACACTGCCGGGGATCGCCCTCGCGCTCGTGTGGGGCCTCGACGTCTCCGTCGGAGCGTTTCCGTTCGTGATCGCAGGCGTCGTCGCGATCTGGTGGCTCGAAACGAGAACGAAGCTGCCGATGGAGGCCCTGACCGCGCTGGTCTTTTCGTCCGGCGTGGCCGTCGCATTCCTGCTTCTGCCGATGGAGCAGGCCGAAACGGCGCTCGTCGGCGACATCTCGAGGGCCGGCCTCTACGGTACCGCGCTGTCCGTCGTCGCGTCCCTCGCCATCGTGGTGACGCTCAGGCGCGCCTACTCGAAGCTGGTCCTGGCGAACATCTCTGAGGATCTCGCCACGGCCGAGGGAATCGCGGTCCGGCGCTACAACCTGCTCTATCTGTTCCTGATCGCGGTGATCGTGGCGCTCGGCGTGAAGATGGTGGGCGGTTTGCTGACGGCTGCACTCGTGGCAATCCCGGCAGCCGCCGCGCGCAACGTCGCGAGGAACCTCGAGCAGTACACGCTCGGCGCGACGGCCATCGGCGTCGCGTCGGCCGTGCTCGGCGTCGTGCTGGCGCACGTGACGGGATTTCCGGCGGGTCCGCTGATCATCCTGATCGGCGCAGCGACGTTCTTGCTGACACTGCCGTTCGCGCGGTGAGCCCGCGGGCCGGCGTTGCCGCGGGATTCATGCGGCTCCGCTACGGACGGCACGGGTCACTCGCGCATGTGTCGGGCGCTCGCGATCGGAGCAGTGATTATGTCTGTATCGACAGCCGCGACCATGGACGCGGAGTAGCATTCCCGCTGTCGGCTCTCAAAGAAGAAGAACAACGATGAAACAGGAGCTCGGTACGGCTCTCGGTCTTGCGATCGGTTCCCTGGTCTACGACGCGTGGCACGGCGAGTACGGCGGCCTGCCGCTGTATCGCGCGGCGCTCGCGTTCGTGTTGAGCTTCGCGCTGCTGACGTTGCTCGCGGCGCTCAAGAAACCGCGCAGCTCTCGCTAACGCGGCAGCGCGAACACGTTGATCGAGTTGCCGCGGTGCTCGGGCAGCTCGAGGCCCGCGGTATTCGCGAGCGCGCGCGGACCGAGCAGGGCCTCCGCGTCGATCACCGCCACGTACTGCCGGCCATCGACGGCATACGTGATGGTGCTCGTCTGCACCGACGCGCCGAGCGGCTCGGACTGCCAGAGGATCCGGCCCGTCTCCGCGTCGAACGCGCGCAGCACCTGCGCGATGTCGCCCCAGAACACGAGCCCGCCGGCCGTGGCCAGCACGGCGCCGTTGCCGGCCGCGCGGCCTTCGTACAGCAGCTTCTTCTCGCCCGTGCGCATGTCGATCTTGGCGAGCCCCGCGAAGTGCGCGGGATCGGAGCCCGGTCGCAGCACGCCGCCACGATGCTCGCCCTGGCCGCTCTCGTCGGGGCGCGCCATGTCGAGGCAGTGATTGACGTACGGCACGTACAGCGAGTTCGTCTTCGGCGAGTAGGCCGTGGGCCAGAAGCTGCGCGTGTTCCAGTAGCACACCAGGCTGCGGGCGCCGGGCTTGTCGAGCACGAGCTCGCGGTTGATCGTGGCGACGCCGGTCTTCGGGTCGATGCCGGACAGGATCCAGTTCGGCGTGTCGAACGGGAACGGCGTGGCCCAAAGGAACTCGCCGGTCGCGCGGTCGTTGACCCAGATGCCGCCGGCTTCGGCGACGGTGATGGCGATATCGCGCTCGCGGCCGCGGCGCACGGCCGGATTGATCCACTTCACGAACTTCGGATCGGGCGCCACCGCGGTGCGGATCAGCGTCTTCTCGTGGTTCACGTCCATGTCCCAGTCGTCGCCGGGCAGATGCTGGTAGTACCAGACGAGCTTGCCGGTGGCGGGATTCAGCGCGACGGTGGAATTGCTGTAGAGATCGGCCGGCGCGTGCGTCGGGATGGCATCGGCGTTGCCGCCGTGGCGCTCGGCGCGCGTGTTCGGCATGGGGTTTGCGATGCCCCAGAAGAGCAGGTGCCGCACGGGATCGTACGTGCCGGGCATGCCCCAGGCGGCGGCGCGGCGGCCGTCCACCGGTGCGCCGGCCCATGACGCGTTGCCGGGATCGTCGGCGCCGGCGGTCGTGTAGAAGCGCCAGACTTCCTTGCCCGTGAGCGCGTCGTGCGCCGCGATGAAGCAGTTCGCGCGCGTGCTGTTGCACGTGCGGCCCGAGATCACCTTGCCCTCGACGACGATCGAGCCCGCGGTGTGCGTCTCGATCGACGCCGGCGTCTGCCACCGCACCTTGCCCGTGGCGGCATCGAGCGCGACGACGGGGCTCGGCTGGCCGCTGGCCGCGGGTGCGGTGTAGTAGATCATGTCGCCGTAGATCGACAGCGCCTTCACGCGCGTCGAGGCGTTGCCCGGCGGCGCGTATTCCCACAGCAGCTCGCCCGTCGCACCGTCGAGCGCCCACACCCTGCTCGAGCCCTCGCGGCTGCCCGGTGTAGTGAGATACAGCACGCCGCGGTGCACGATCGGGATGACCTCGATCGGGCCTTCGGGCAGCGCCTTCGTCCACGCGCGCTTGAGCGAGCCCACGTTGCCGCGGTTGATCTGGTCGAGAGGGCTGTAACGCTGCGCGTCGTACGTGCGGCTGTACATCAGCCAGTCGGCGGGGTCGGGATCGCGCAGCATCGCGTCCGTGACGGGCGCGGCGGCCACGTCGCGCAGTCGATCCGGCGGCGGAGTCGGCGTCTGTGCCGCCACGCCGAGCGCGAGCGACGCGAGCGCGAACGCGGTGGCAGCGGCCCGGTGTGGAGTCATCGCGGGTGCTCGGGGCGGTGCGCGGCCCGCCGGACGCACGGACGTCGGCGGGCCGGGCAGGCTACTTCGCGGGCGCTTCGGCCGAGCCGCCGGTCGGCTTGCCGGTCTCCGGCGACAGGCCGCCGAAGCCGACGGTCTTGCCGTTCACGGTGAAGGCCTGGATGAAGCCGCCGTCCTTGCCGTCGTGCCGTGGCGCGATCAGGATCGCGATCTTGTCGCCCGCCTTGACCATGTCGCGCGTATAGCCCGCGCGGAAGAAGTGGCTCGCGCTGTGGCCTTCGTACTCCACGTCGCGCGTGCCCTTGGCGTCCGTGATCTCGATCGTTGCCGCCGCGTGCGGGTTCGTGACGTTGAATTCCTTGACCACGCCCTGCACGGTCACGCGCTTGCTGAAGTCGAACTGCGCCGCCGAGTGATGCGCCGGGGCCACTGTCGCAACGAGCGCCAGGGCGCCACTGCAGAGCACCACGCCCAGATTCTTAAGGAAGTTCGCCATGTGACTCTCCTCGTCAGTGCCGCGCCTCCCGGCGCGCACCTGTCTTGCCGAAACGCTATTGCTTCGCCTCGCGTGCCTTGTAGACGTCGCTCATGCGAGCTTCGACCGGTTTGCCTTCCTTGAGTTGCTTGCGTCGCATGTCGAGCAACGCGTACCAGAACTCGTCGGGGCAGCGATACGGGATGATGAAGCCGTCCTTCAGCGGCTCGTACTTGCGCTGAATCTTGACCGGTGCCGTGTAGTACACGGGATCCGTAATTGTCGCATCGTAGGTCAGCACGGGTGTGCCCTTGGCGTCCTTGCCGAGCGAGAAACGCTCCTCGATCGTGGCCTGGTCGCTGTGCGGGTGATTGCCCTGATCGGCGCCGTCCAGAAGATCCGTGGTCTTCACGACCAGCACGTTGCCTTCCCAGTGGCCCGCCGAATACCCGGCTCGGCTCGGCAGCCGCTCCTGCTCGGGGAGCTGCCGGCTGCCGATGTAGATGCGGCGCGTTTCGTTCTCGACCTCGTAGATGATCGTGAGCTGGTTCGGCTTCTGGATGAACTCGAGCGGGTAGGCGCCCGGCGTCTCCATCATCGTCGGCGTGCCGTAATCGACGCAGTATGCGCCGGGATTGGCACGCTCGGGGCCGAGCAGCTTGTTGTATTCCTCGATGCGGCGCTTGCCCTCGGCCGTCAGCGGCAGGTCCGCACGGGGGCCGCCGAAACCCGAGACGCGACCCTGGCCGGGCTCGCGGTAGGTCGTCCACAACCCCGTGAAATCCGGAAGCTGCGGCTCGGCCGCGAACACGGCCCCGCACGCCAAGGACGTGATGGCAGAAAGGACGATCGCGCAGATCGCGCGTGGCTCAAGCCGCATCGCTGCTCCCCCGGGGATTCCCCGAAACCGCATTCACTCTACCGCGTCGGCCGGGCCAAAAGAATCGTCCGTAAGATTTGTTTACGCTGGCTGCGGCGCGCTCGAAACGATTCGCAGTCGGCGTTAACCTGGGCCGTGGGCGCGGCGCGCGCTCCGGTGATGCGCGCTCCCCCCGACCGCGCCCGAAGCCCGCCATTCATGAAGCTCGCCGATTTCCTCGCGCTCGCCGGCGCGGCTCTGGCCGCGGGTACGCTCCTGCCCGCGGCGGCGCATCACTCCTTCGAGGCTCTGTACGACGGCCGCGCGCTCGTGACGATCGACGGCACCGTGCGGGAGTTCGAGTTCGCGAACCCGCACGCGCGCGTGACCGTCGAGGTGCCGGACGGGCAGGGCGGCGTCCGGCAATGGATCGTGGAGATCGACGGGCGGCGCAGCCTGCAGAACTTCGGCTGGACCGCCGCGACGCTGCTGCCGGGCGAGCACGTGCGGATCACGGGCCATCCGGGGCGCATGGGCGAGCCGCGCATGTTCTTCGCGAAGGTCGTGCGCGGCGACGGCAGCGAGATCGTGCTCGGCGGCAATCACCTGAGCTCGACCGGGGAAGCGAAACACCTGCGCGCGGTGCGACGCGCCGCGGCACCCTGAGGGAAGCAAGCGGGGCGGTGGGCGATTGCGGTGCGTCGGCACCGGTCGGTGCACCGAAAGCGGGGCGAGCGGGCCTGCGCCACGCGCGGACTTCGTTGCAACGCCCGGGTTTTCGCCCTGGCACGCGTCCTGCAATGGGCGGGGGGTATCGCAGGGCCAGGGATGGCCCACCCCCGAAGCGGAGCAAGGAGCAGATCATGAAGAAGTCGAGTTCGTTCGGCACAGGGACGGTCACTCTGCTGATCGGCCTGGCGCCGGCCCTGATCGGGCCGATTGCGCTGGCCGAGGGTTTCGCCGACATCGCGAAGCCGATCGCGGTCGAGATCGACAAGACCGTCATGCGCATCGATCTCGCCGCGGCGCTGCGCGCCGTGCGCGAGAACCTGGCCGGCGCGCGCGTCGTGGCGCCCGAGGCCGGCGCCGCGCAGGAGGACGTGCAGCTCGCCGTCGTGGAGTCGCACGACCGCGGTTAGGGGGCGAGCGCCGCGGCCGGTGCCCGCGATTAACCGTTAATCATTCGCATCGGAGCCGCGTATAACGTACTGATCCGGCACGGCCCGGTGTGCCGTTAACCGTCAACAACTGCAGGTTTGCCGGTGGCCGCTCCTAGACTGCGCACCCTTCGATTCATGGGTGGGGGTGCGAGTCATGCGGCAAAGACGGGTGCGTGCGTTCCGGCGCTTCATCGAACTGCGGCGGAGGCTCGAGTCGTGCGTCATTGCCGCGGTGGGAATCGCGGCAGCAGGGGTTGCCGCGGCCCAGGGCGGTGGCACGACCGAAGAGGTCATCGTGACCGGCGCGCGTCTCGAGCAGTCCCTGCCGCAGGAGCTTGCGAGCTACGGCCACCGGCTGACGATCGTCAGTGCAGAGCAGATCGCGAACGGCGGCTACGACGACGTCGGACAGGCGCTGCAGAACCTCGTGCCGGGCCTGTACCTCAACCCGAAGAACGGCGCGTTCGACTACGTGGACGTGTCGCTGCAGGGCTCGCGCACGAACGAGATTCTGTGGCTCGTCGACGGCGTGCGCATCAGCAACCGCCTGTACAACGGCACGACACCGCTCGACACGCTGCCCGCGCACATGGTCGAGCGCATCGAGGTGCTCGAGGGCGGGCAGGGCCTGTTCTACGGCACGCAATCCGTCGCCGGCGTGGTGAACGTCATCACGAAGGGTTTCTCGGGCAGGCCGGGTGCCCACGTCAGCGTCGGGGCCGACAGCAACGACGGCACGCACGTCGATGGCTACTTCCGCACGGGCGTCAACGGCCATCAGTTCGTCGTGTTCGGATCGAGCGACAGGGCCGATGGTTTCCAGCCGTTTCCGGGTGCCGACTACCAGCCGAGCGTCACGAACCGCGAGCGTGGCTACGACGTGAAGACGCTGGGCCTGAAATACGCGCACGACTTCGGCGAGGCCGTGCGCCTGTCGCTCGGTTGGCAGAGCGTCGATGGCAGACTCGACAACGCCTATCCCTATGCCGTGCAGAAGGCCTACAACGAGCGCAACGAAGACATCTTCACGGCCACCGTCGACGTCATGGCCAGCGATTTCGTCCAGCTGTACGTGAAGGCCTACTACCACCAGTGGGATTCGTACTGGACGGAGTACGACGTCGACACGTCGACGCCGGGCATCTACCCGCTCGGCTCGAACCGCGATTTCTGGGGCTACAAGGACCAGGGTGTGAACGCGCTGGTGAAGATCACGCCAGGCACCAAGCTCGACTACTACGTGGGCTACGACTATCAGACGTACAGCGGTCGCGACGACGTGCTGCTGATCGCACAGAATCAAGAGAGCGTGAACGCGGTGTTCGGCCAGATCCGTACCACGGCGGACCTCTGGAAGAAGGCGCGGCTCGCGTTCGGCGTGCGGGACAACCAGCCGAGCGTGGGCCAGTCGCGCACGGTGTGGAACCTGAGCGGCCGGTACGACGTCAGCGAGCAGCTCCACGTGCGCGCGGCCGTCGGTACGTCGTTCCGGTTGCCGGATGCCTACGAGCTGTTCGCGATCGATCCGTTCTGCTGCGTCGGCAACCCCAATCTGAAGCCCGAGTCGAGCGAGAGTCTGAATGCGTCGATCGGTGGCACCGTGGGCCCGTCGGCGCGTGTGGCGTGGGAACTGGTCTACTTTCGCCGCGACGTCGAGAACCTGATCCGCGACGTCGACGACGGCACGGGCAGCGGCAACACGATCGCGGAGAACGTACCCGGCAGGGTGCGCGTGCATGGCCACCAGGTCGTGCTGAAATTCGCGCCGGCCGAGGACTGGTCCGCGAACCTCTCTTACACGCACAACGATTCGCGGTCGAACCTGACCACCGGCGGCTACGATACGATCCCGGGCATCCCGAGCGAGCAGATCGGCGCGTCGATCCACTTCGAGCCCCGCAGCAGGCGGGTCGGCGGCTCCGTGTCCCTGAACCACGTCGGTCGCGTGTTCGACGTCGTCGGGGGCGTCGGCACGCTGCAGCGCGGCGACTACACGGTGGCCGATCTGAGCGGGCACGTGTACCTCGACGCCGCCAGGCGGCACACGCTCGGCCTGCGCATCGAGAACGCGTTCGACCGCACGTACACCACGCGCTACGCGCGCGCAATCGTCGACGACACGGACCCGGCCGTGTTCTACGCAGCCCGCAATCTCGGCGTGCCGCGCACGATTCATCTGCGCTACGACTTCGCGTTCTAGCGTTGTGCGCATCGCGCCGCGCCGGGCGTTATGCTGTGCCGATGCGTGGACGGGCGGGGAAAGGCTTCGGCTTTGCGGGTGCGGCGGCGCTGCTGCTGGCCGCGCTGCCGGCGGCGGCGCTCGAATCGTTCGACGCCGGTCGCACGACGAACGGCACGCGGATCGATGCCGTGGCCGTGTCCGCCGCGAGCGCGGCCGCGCCGACCGTGCTGCTCGTGGGCGGACTGCGAGGGGCCGACGCCAGCGTCGACGCCGTGCGCCGCGCGGTCGCGCAGATCGACGCGCAACGGCCGCGCAGGCGCACGGTCAACGTCATCGCCATCCCGCTCGCAAATCCCGACGGCGCACCGGTGGCGTTCCCGCCCACGGGGGCCGCGTATCGCGAGCACGCCGAGGCGCACACGGTATGGCGGTTCATCGGTGCGCATGCGCCCGATCTCGTGCTGATTGCGGGCGACGACGCGGGGCTCGCGGCCGCGCTGGCTGCGGACGCGCCGGCCGGTGTGGGTCGAGTGCCGAGCCGTGCCTGGTCCGCGAGCGATTCGCTCGGCGCGCTGCGCGCGGCGGGCGTGCCGAAGTCCGAGGCGCACCGCGAGATCGAGCGCCGGCTCGCGCGCGGCCCGCGCGATCTGCTGGCGGAGCTGGCCAAGGTCTATGGCCACGACTTCGGCGACCCCACGTACATCAACGCGATCGCGCTGATCGGCCGTCTGAAGCTCGGTGAGCTCGACGACGTGCGCCGGCTCGTCGAGCCGTACGTCGACGGCAGCAAGGACAGCCTCGCGCGGCCGAATGCGCTCACGATGGCCGGACACATCGTGTTCACGGAGCTCGCGCGTGCGACGCGCGACGCGCGCTACACGGCGCTCGTGCGCCGCGTGGCGGATCTCGGCTTCGACGCGCAGGGCGCGATGCGCGAGGCCATGCCGTACCACAACGAGTTCAGCGACTCGGTGTTCATGGGCACCACGATCGCGGCGCAGGCCGGCGCACTGACGGGCGAGCGCAAGTACTTCGACCTCGCCGCGCGCCATCTCGCGTTCATGCAGCGGCTCGATCTGCGCGCGGACGGGCTGTACCGCCATCAGCCGGCCACCGATGCGGCCTGGGGGCGCGGCAACGCGTTCGCGGCGCTCGGCGTGGCCCTCACGCTCACGGAGTTTCCCGTGGATCACCCGGCGCGCGCGCAGCTGCTCGCGAGCTACCGCGAGCACATGGCGAAGCTGCTGCCCTGGCAGAACCGCGACGGCCTCTGGCGCAACGTGATCGACCAGCCGGGTGCCTACGGCGAGTTCTCCGCGACGGCCATGATCGGGTTCGCGATGCAGCGCGGCATCGCGAACGGCTGGTTCACCGACGCCGCGCCGTATCGCGCGGCCGTCGCGCGCGCCTGGCGCGCGGTCAACGCGCGCACGGGCTCCGACGGCACGGTCATCGACGTCTGCGAATCGACGGCGCGCATCGGGTCGCTCGCGGGGTATCTGAACCGCGAGGCCATTCTCGGCAAGGACCCGCGCGGTGGCGCCATGGCCATGCTGTTCGCCGCAGAGCTCATGCGCTGACGCGGCTGTGCCCGTCGCGCGGGCGGGCGTAGACTCCCGGCAAAGAGCAGCGCGGGAGGCGCCATGGACACACTGATCACCGACCTCGTCGAACGTTTCGATCGCGGCACGCTGTCGCGCCGGCACCTGATCCAGGGCCTCGCGGCGCTCGCGGCCGCGGGCAGCGCGCTGCCGGCCGCCGCGCAGACCGCGCCGTTCAAGTCCTCACGCATCGATCACATCAGCGTGCAGACCACGAACCTCGCGCGCTCGATCGAGTTCTACACCAGGGTGTTCGGCCTGAAGGTGCTGAACGAGGACAAGGAAAACAAGATCGCGCGCATGGGCGTCACGAAGATCATCGTGTCGCTGCACGAGAAGCCGCCGGTCGGCATCGTCGATCACTTCGCGATCGCGATCGACGACTTCGACAGGAACAAGGTCACGGCCGAGCTCGCGAAGCTCGGCCTCAAGGCGGAGGAGAACCTGGACTACGGCTTCTTCGTGCGCGACCCCGAAGGCGTGCCCGTGCAGATCGTGAAGTCCTGACCGCCGCCGGGAGGCAATGCCCATGGGCAAGCGCGTGCTGCTGATCCAGGGTCACCCGGACGCGAGCCACGCGCATTTCTGCCACGCGCTGGCCGATGCCTACGCCGCCGGCGCGGCCGAGGCCGGTCACGAGGTGCGCCGCGTCGACGTCGCCAAGCTCGACTTCCCGCTGCTGAAGAGCGCGGCCGAGTGGGAGCACGGGCCACTGCCCGCGGGCCTGCGCGAGCCGCAGGCCGCGATCGCCTGGGCGGAGCACATCGTGCTGTTCTTCCCGCTGTGGCTCGGCGACATGCCGGCCGTGCTCAAGGGTTTCCTCGAGCAGGTGGCGCGCCCCGACTTCGCGTTCGGCGGCGACGGCGGCAATCCGTTCGCCCACAAGAAGCTTGCCGGCCGCTCGGCGCGCGTGGTCGTGACCATGGGCATGCCGGCGCTCGTGTACCGCTGGTACTTCCGTGCCCACAGCGTGAAATCCCTCGAGCGCAACATCCTGGGGTTCGTCGGCATCGCGCCCGTCAACGAGACCCTGATCGGCATGCTCGGGAGCGCGGCGAAGCCAACCACCGACCAGTGGCTCGCCAGGCTCCGCAGGCTCGGCCGGCGCGCCGAATAGGCCGTACACTCACCGCAGTCTGCGCGTTCGCGCGGGTTGAGCGTAGTATCCGGAAGACAGTCCTCGAGGGTCGCGGGCATGCGGGTATGGCGTGTTCCTCTGGCCGTGCTGGTTTCGGCCGGCTGTGCGCTCGCGGTCAACGCGGCGACGTCCATCGCTCCCGAGCCGCGCGACAGCGTGCTGCTGGCCGGCCCGCAGGCCGACGCGTCGCCCACTTATCGGATCTTCCTGTCGAAACGGCCGCCCGAGGAAGTGCTGGCCGCGTACGCGGCGAAGAAGACGGCGAACGCCGACTACGAGGCCCGGGGCCCGGTCGTGCTCACCTACGACCAGGTCCTGGCCATCCTGCAGTCGCGGCACGGGGACCTGACGCTCGCCGACGACCTGTTCGTCACGATCAAGTGGCGGCCGGTGCCCTCCGGTCATGCGAGCTGCAACGGCGACTTCTTCCAGCAGCTCAACGTGATCGCGCGCGCGCAGAAGCGCGAGACCGAGTTCGCAGCGCTCTGCAAACAGTACGGCTACCTCGACAGCGCGTTCTTTCAGCGCGTGCCGGACTCCCGCCGCCCCGGTCAGTGGACCGACGCCGACAAGGAGATTCTTGCGCGCGCGAGTGCCAACCTGGGCGGCAACCAGGCCAAGGCCCTCGCGGGCAATGCCGCAGAGACCGCCCAGCGCCTGCAGCAGCTCGCGATGAGCGGGCACACGGCCGAGGCGAAGGCGCTCGCCGATCAGTTCAAACAGCAGGTCGTGCAGACGACGGGCAGCGCGCTCGACTGGGACGGCTGGGTCAAGGTGCTCAAGGACGCCGACGCGATGGCCTACCGCACGTGGATCATGCTGCCGACGCATCCCAGCACGTGGTGAGACAAAAACTGCGCGAAAGCCGGTAAGCTCGGCCAGCGCGCCGAACCCACTCACTGCCCTCCAAGACTCCCTGCGCCCATGGATCAACGGTCGTCCTTTGCCTTTCTGCGCGAGTACGCGACGCGTTGGGACGCGATGGCGCTGCTGATCGTGGTCGGCGCGCTGGCGTTCCTCGGCACCGCGAGCCGGGGGTTGCTCGCGCCTCTGGCCGAGGTCGGTGCCCAGTTGTCGCTGGCGCCCCAGCACCTGCCGGAGTACGCGGCCCGCACGACGCTGCGGATGTTCGCGGCCATGGCGCTGTCGATCGCGTTCACGCTCGGCTATGCCACGTGGGCGGCCAAGAGCGAGCGGGCCGGCAAGCTGCTGATCCCGATTCTCGACGTGCTGCAGTCGGTGCCGATCCTGGGCTTCATCTCGGTCACCGTCGTGTTCTTCCTGTCGCTGACGCCGGGGCGCGTGCTGGGCGCGGAGTTCGCCGCCATCTTCGCGATCTTCACGAGTCAGGCCTGGAACATGGCGTTCAGCTTCTATCAGTCGTTGCGCACGGTGCCGGCGGAGCTGCGCGAAGCGGCCGATTCGTTCCACCTGTCGCCGTGGATGCGGTTCTGGCGGCTCGAGGTGCCGTTCGCCGCGCCCGCGCTGATCTGGAACATGATGATGTCGATGTCCGGCGGCTGGTTCTTCGTCGTGGCGGCCGAGGCGATCAGCGTCGGCACGAACACGGTGTCGCTGCCCGGCATCGGCACGTACATCGCGCTCGCGATCGCGCAGCGCGATCTCGGCGCCATTGCGTGGGCCATCGGCACGATGCTGGTCGTGATCCTGATCTACGACCAGCTGCTGTTCCGGCCGCTCGTGGTGTGGGTGGACCGGTTCCGCATGGATCAGGAGCCCGGCACGCGCCAGCCGACGTCCTGGGCGCTCACGATGCTGCGCCGCTCGCGACTCGTGCGCATGGCGGCCGCGGCGCTCGAGCGGCTTACGAGCCAGGGCGGCCGGTCGCTGACGCAGGTGGAGCCGCCGCGCCCGCCGGCGGCGCTCGCGCGCCGCACGGCGGGCGTGGTATGGCTCGTCGTGCTCGCGGCGTTGCTGGCGTTCGCGTCGTGGCACATCGTCGTGCTGCTCGTCGAGGAGTCGTCGTTTCGCGAGGCTCTCGGCGTCGGCGGCCTCGCGCTGATCACGCTGGTGCGCGTGTTCGTGCTGATCGGGTTCGCGAGCCTCGTGTGGGTACCGGTCGGCGTGTGGGTCGGCATGCGGCCGGCCGTCGCGGAATTCGTGCAGCCCATCGCGCAGTTCCTCGCTGCGTTCCCGGCGAATCTGCTGTTCCCGGTCGCCGTGTTCGGCATCGTCAAGTTCGGCCTGCATCCGGACATCTGGCTGAGCCCGCTCATGATCCTCGGCACGCAGTGGTACATCCTGTTCAACGTCATCGCCGGCGCGTCGCTCGTGCCGAGCGAGCTGCGCTACGCCGCGCAGAACTTCCAGGTGGGTGGCTGGCTGTGGTGGCGCCGGGTCATACTGCCCGCGGTGTTCCCGTTCTACGTGACGGGTGCGATCACGGCGTCGGGCGGCTCGTGGAACGCGGCCATCGTGGCGGAGGTCGCGACGTGGGGCGACACGCGGCTCGAGGCGCACGGGCTCGGCGCGTACATCGCGTCCGCGACGATGGCCGGGGACTTTCACCACGTCGTGCTCGGCGTGGCCACGATGAGCGTGTTCGTGGTGCTGATCAACCGGCTGTTCTGGCGGCCCCTCTACTATTATGCAGAACGAAAATACAGCATCCGCTGAGTTTCCGAACGACGCGCCGCTGCTGCGTGTCGCGGGTGCGCGCATGGCGTTTCCGAAACCCGACGGCGGCGAGCTGCTCGTGCTCGACGGCATCGATCTCGACCTGCGCGAGGGGGAGATCGTCGGCGTGCTCGGCCGCTCGGGATCCGGCAAGTCCACGCTGCTGCGGCTGATCGCGGGCCTTGCGATGCCGCACGCCGGCACGGTGACCTACCTCGGCCGGCCCGTCACGGGCCCGGCCGCGGGCATCGCGATGGTGTTCCAGAGCTTCGCGATCTTCCCCTGGCTCACGGTGTTCCAGAACGTGGCGCTCGGGCTCGAGGCGCAGCGGCTGCCGGCGGCGGAGATCCGCAAACGCTCGCTCGCGGCGATCGACATGATCGGGCTCGACGGCTTCGAGTCGGCGTATCCGCGCGAGCTCTCGGGCGGCATGCGCCAGCGCGTGGGCTTCGCTCGTGCGCTCGTCGTGCACCCGAACCTGCTGCTGATGGACGAGCCGTTCTCCGCGCTCGACGTGCTGACGGCCGAAACGCTGCGCACCGACTTCCTCGATCTGTGGACCGAGGGCCGCATGCCGATCAAGTCCGTCGTGCTCGTCACGCACAACATCGAGGAAGCGGTGCTGATGTGCGACCGGATCGTCGTGTTCGGCAACAACCCCGGCCGCATCCTCGCCGACATCAAGGTTGCGCTGCCGCAGCCGCGTAACCGGCTCGAACCCGGCTTCCGCGAGCTCGTGGAGCGCATCTACGTCGAGATGACCGCGCGGCCCGCGGGTGCCGTGCCGAGCCGCGTGGAGCTCTTTCCCGGCACGGGCATCGGCACGGTGCTGCCGCGCGTATCCTCGAACCTGCTGGCCGGCCTGCTCGAGACGGTGGCCGCGCCCCCGTTCCGTGGCGCGGCGGACCTGCCGAAGATCGCACACGACGCGCAGATGGAGATCGACGATCTGTTCCCGGTCGCCGAGATGCTGCAGATGATGCGGTTCGTGGAAGTCGGCGGCGGCGACATCCGGCTCACGGACGCGGGCCTCGCGTTCGCGAACGCGGGCCTGGACGAGCGCAAGCGGATTTTCGCGCGCCACCTGCTGACGTACGTGCCGCTCGCGGCGCACATCCGGCGCGTGCTCGACGAGCGCGCGTCGCACGTCGCCCGCAAGAGCCGCTTCATCGACGAGCTCGAGGACTTCATGGACGAGGCGTCGGCGGAACGGACGCTCCACGCCGTCGTGAACCTCGGCCGCTACGCCGAGGTGTTCGCCTACGACGACGACCACGCGACGTTCAGTCTCGAGAACCCGACGTGAGCGCGGCCGGCGGGCGTGTCAGTGCTGCACGCCGTCGGTGTTGAACATGTCCCGCGTCATGCGCCACTGGCCGTCCGGCTGGCGCTGGTAGATCCGCAGGAACGCGCCGCTGACCGTGTGCCGCTCGCCGCCGCCGCGCGGCATGGACGAGGTGGTGAACGTGCCGCGCTGGAACGCGAGGTCGCCGCTGATCACGGTTTCCTCTGGCGTCCACGATTCGTCGAAGTCGAGCTTCTGGAACGCCGCACCGTTCGTGGCGTCGTTGGCGGCCTTGCCAACGACCGGCGGCCGGTTCGGCGGGAACATGATGTGGCCTTCGTCCGTGAGGCCGCTCAGGGTCTCGATGTCCTCGGCGTTGATCGAGCCGAGATACTTGTCGTTGAACTGCAGGATTGCCGAGAGGTCCTCCGCGAACGTGGGCTTCTGCGGCGCCTCGGTGCGCTGGCACGCGGCGAGCGCGACGATCGGGAGGCAGAGCAGCGCGTAGAGTCTCATCATCGTCGTCTCCGGGTCACCACGGCGCCGTCGCGCCATCGTACTGGATGAAGCGGCCCGTGTCCGCGAGCGTGGCCTTCTCGATGACCCTGATCATGCCCGCCACGCTCGGCTGCATCTCGATCATGCCGGGGTACGTGAGGTTCGCCTGCCGCTCGGTCAGCACGGCGCCGGGATGCAGCAGCAGCACGGTCACGCCTTCGTTCTTCTCCTTGACGGCCACGAGCTGCATCGCGCGGTTCAGCGCGGCCTTGCTCGCGCGATACGCGATGGCGCCGGAGCCGCCGAGCGTGAACGTGACCGAGCCGTTCGTGGAGCTGATCGACACGATCTTCTTCTGCCTGCCGAGGCGGACGTTGTCGATGAACGCCTCGGACACCGCGAGCGGGCCGCGCACGTTGACCGTCATGATCCGGTCGAACAGCGCGTAGTCCATGTTGCCGAAGCTCTGCGTGTCGCCGTCGCCGCGGCACGATTCGTCCGTGCACACGCTGCGGTCGCTGTAGACGCCGGCGTTGTTGATCAGCACGTCGATGGGCACGCCTTCGAGCTTCGCGGCGAGAGCCTTGATGTTCGCGAGGTCCGCCACGTCGAGGTGCTCGACGCGCACGTTGCCGTGCCCGGCGACCAGCGCCGCCAGCGACCCGGGCAGGTCCTTGCGGCGGTGCGTCGCGATGACCGTCCAGCCTTTGGCGGCGTACTGTTTCGCGAACTCGAGCCCGAGCCCGGAGTTCGCGCCGGTGATCAGCACGGTGTCGGCGTGCGCGGCCGATGCCGCGAGCCAGGCGCCGAGCACGAGCCAGGTCCATCTGCGCTTCATTTTCCGATTCCTTCCTCGCCGTGGCGCTTCGCGGCGTCGGCGAGATACGCCGCCACGGCCTCGAGGTCGGCGTCGGTGACCTCGGTCTTGCGAAACGGCGGCATCGACGCGACGCCGCTGCGAACGACGGCCTTGATCAGATCGGCGGGCAGGTCGGTACGCTGCTCGAGCAGGCCGGGCTTCTGGCCACGGTATTTCAGTGTCAGCGCGTGCGTGCCGGGCAGCATCGGCGCGCCGTCGTCGCCGCGGCCGTCGCCATGGCACGGCTTGCAGTAGTGCTCGAACACTTCCCTGCCGTGCTCGATCGTCGGCGGCTGTGCTCCGGCGGCACCGCCGAGAACGAGCAACCCCAGAGCCAGCAGACGGGTGTTCACGCGCGTCGTCCGCGGAGCCGCTTCGGCCAGACGCCGCCGCGGCCCGGTGCCAGGATGCCGTTCGGGTCGGCCGCGTCCTTCAGCGTCTCGTTGAAACGCCGCAGCGCGTGATCGTTGAACGAGTACTCCGCCGCGACGTCGTCCTGGAAGTACGGTGCGGCGCGGTACTCGCCCCAGCCGTGCTGGCCCGCCGCGACCAGCAGCGCCTTCAGGCCGTCGCGCATCTTCGCGCGGCCCTCGGGAGTCGCGACGAAGGTGCCGCCGCCGGTCGAGAAGCCGGCCGAGAACAGGAACGTGTACTGATACCAGTTCAGCGGCGTGCTCAAATGCGACACGGCGCTCGAGAGGCCGAGGTCGCGCTGCGTGTCGATGAAGACCTGCTGCGCCTCGAACACGGCGTCGGCACTGCGCGGGATCACGGCGAACAGACCGATGTGGCCCTGTGCCCAGGCATTGGGCTGCGCCTCGGTGCGGCCGAGCGCCTTCCAGATGCCGAGGCTCGGCACGCCCTGCGTGACGTTGCGGCGCATATTGGTCGGGTAGGGGCCCGTCGTCTGCTCGATCTGCGCCCGCGTAAGCGGCACGCGCAGCGACTCGCCGTCGACGAGGCGTGCGGCGGGGATCGCACGCGCAACGAGCTCCTTCGCGTACTCCCAGTTGGCGAGCGTCGTGCGCTCGGAGCCGTAGAACTGCAGCTCGACCTGCCACGAGTGCAGATTCGCGGCCGCGGCGAGCCGGTCGAGCTCCTCCTCGCGCGCGCCGCCGGCGCGCGTGGCGGCTTCGCGGACCTCGGTGTTGCCGAGCGCGGCGCGCAGCGGGCTGCCGTACCACGGCTCGCCGATCATGAAGAGATCGGTCAGGTAGTTCACGGTGCTCACGAGCGGCACGAGATCGCGCCGCTTCGGCACCGTGACCAGGCCCGTGCGCCAGTGCTCGGGCTGCGGCATGAGCCGCAGGCCCATCTTCGTGACGATGCCGAAGTTGCCCTGCGCGAACAGCCCGGACGGGTCCGGACCGTACCCGTATTTGTATTCGGCGAAGGTCTTGCCGTTTGGCACGGCTCCCATGCCGGTGCGCATGACCTCGCCGTTCGCGAGCACGACCTCGAAGCCGCACTGCGCGCCCGCATGATCGCGATAGGGGCCCAGCGTGTAGCCGATGCCGCGGTCGAGCGTGTTGCCGATCGGCGATCCCCAGCCGGGGTCCGGCGTGTCGATCCAGACTTTGAGCCCGCGCTCCTGGATGTGGCGGTACAGGTCGAAGTACGAGACGCCGGGCTCGACGATCGCGAAGTGGCGGTCCGCGTCGACCTCGAGCACCTTGTTCATGCGCTTCAGATCGACGACCACGCTGCCGCGCAGGTTCGGCGCGGGGCCGCCGTAAGCGAAGTTCTTGCCGGTCGAGATCGGGTACAGCGGCGTCCTGTAGCGGTTGGCGGTGCGCACGACGGCCTGCACCTGCTCGACCGTGCTCGGGGCGACCGCCGCCGACGGAATCAGCTCGTCTTCCGCGAGCGGCACCGGCGAGTAGTGGTCGCGGTAGGGTTTGAGGTCGTCGTCGCCGGTCAGCACCCAGTCCGCGCCGACGGCGGCGGCGAACTCGCGGCACGCGCTGGCGAAATCGGCTGCGGAAACGCCCGGCGGCAGCACGGCCATCGATCCCCCTCCCTCGCCGGCGCGACGCGGCACCGTTTTCGGTTATGGTAGTCGCGAGGCAGCGCGCAGCGTACCGCGCGCCCGGGGAAAACGCATGCCCGTGTCAGCTCGCGTCGCGTTCGTCGTCATCTCGCTGGCGCTGCTCGTTTCGGGGCCTGCGCTGGCGCAGCGGCCGAAGGCCCCCGACTGGAAGGCCGCCGAGGCCGAGGCGCTGCGGCATTTCCAGGCGCTCGTGCGCATGGACACGAGCGATCCGCCGGGTGGGGAGAAGCCGGCCGCCGACTACCTGAAGCAGGTGCTCGAGCGCGAAGGCATTCCCGTGCAGGTGTTCTCGGTCGATCCGAACCGCCCGAACGTGGTCGCGCGCCTGAAGGGCAGCGGCGCGAAGCGCCCGGTGCTGATCATGGGCCACACCGACGTCGTGAACGTGGACCCGAAGAAGTGGGCGCACCCGCCGTTCGGCGCCGAGATCGCCGACGGCTACATCTACGGCCGCGGCACGACGGACGACAAGGACAACGTCACAGCGGCGCTGATGGCCATCCTGCTGCTGAAGCGCAACCACGTGCCGCTCGACCGCGACGTGATCTTCCTGGCCGAGGCGGGCGAGGAGGGGAACACGCGCTTCGGCATCGAGCACCTGGTCAACGAGCACTACGACGCGATCGATGCCGAGTACTGCATCGCCGAGGTCGGCAACGTCGTGCGCGCGAACGGTGTCGTGCGCTTCGCGACCGTCGCGACCGGCGAGAAGCTGTCGAAGGGCATCGACCTGATCGCGCACGGGCCATCGGGCCACGGCTCGATCCCGCTCGAGGGCAATGCCGTGGCGCATCTCGCGCGTGCGATCGCCGCCGTCACGCAGTGGCAGCCGCCCGTGGTGCTGAACGCCACGACGCGCACGTATTTCGAGCGGCTCGCCAACATCTCGCCGCCCGAGCAGGCCGCGCAGTACCGCGCCCTCCTCAGCAGCGACCCGAAAGCCGTGGCGGCTGCGGATGCGTGGCTGCGCGCGAACGAGCCGCGCCATGCGTCGATGCTGCGCACGTCGGTGTCGCCGAACATCGTGCGCGGCGGCTATCGCAACAACGTGATTCCGTCCGAGGCGCGCGCCACGCTCGACGTGCGCATGCGGCCCGAGGACGACGCCGACGCGTTTCGCGCGACGCTCGCGCGCGTGATCGCCGATCCCGCGGTCGAGGTGGTGTTCAACGGCTTCGGCGGGCGGCCGGTCGCGGGCGTCTCGCCGATCGACAGCGAGGCCTTCCACGTGATCGAGGCGAACATCAAGCGCCACTACAGGACCACGACGCTGCCGATGATGAGCACGGGCGCGACGGACATGGCTTTCCTGCGCGCCAGGGGGCAGCAGTGCTACGGCGTCGGTCCGGCCATCGACGAGGAGGACGGCCCGAAGGGCTATGGTGCGCACAGCGATCAGGAGCGTCTGCTCGAGGCGGAGCTGTATCGCTTCGTGCGCTTCCACTACGACATCGTGGAGCAGCTCGCACGCAAGCGTTGACCGGCACCGCCCACGGCAGGAGCGAAGTGATAGCATCCGCAGGCCGACCCGGCATGGCTCCAGAGGGTTTTCCGATGCGACGTCGTTTTCTGCTCGCGATCTTCTTGGCACTGCTCGGCTGCGGTGGCATGGCCCTGGCGGCCGATCCGGTCGAGGGCAAGGACTACGTCGTCGTCGAGCCGCCGTTGCCCGTGACCGACCCCACGAAGATCGTGGTGACCGACTTCTTCTCGTACGCGTGCCCGCACTGTTTCGCCTTCTCGCCGTCGCTGCGCGACTGGGAGGCGAAGCTGCCCAAGGACGTCGTGCTCGACCGGGTGGCCGTGACGTTCGGTCGGGTGAGCACCTGGGGGCTGCTCGCGAAGCTCTACTACACGCTGCGCTCGTTCGGCAAGGATCACCAGCTCGACCGCGCCGTGTTCGAAGCACTGCACCTCGAGGGCGCGCCGCTGACGTCTCCGGATCGCATCGCGGACTGGGTCGCGGCGCACGGCCTCGACCGCCGGGCGTTCCTCGCCACGTTCGACTCGTTCACGATCCAGGCGTTCGCGACCAGCGCCGATCAGCTGACGGGCAGGGTCAAGCTGCGCGGCGTGCCGGCGCTGCTCGTCGACGGCAAGTATCTCGTGCACATCGCCGACAACGGCGATTTCGCTCCGCAGCTCGCGACAGTCGATGCGTTGCTCGCCAGGGCGCGGACCGAGCGCAATCGCGCTGCCTCGCACTGATCCCGGCTTGCTCCGCGAGGGGCGCGTTCGCTACCCTGAATCCGTCGCTGTCCGGCCCCGGGGGGAGGTCGCATGTCGAAAGTCTCGCGCCACCGCGTCAACGCCGTGGTGTGCCTGCTCGCGCTCGCTTACGCGCTGTACTGGTTCACCACCGGCCAGATGGCGGGTGCGCCGGGCTGGCGCGTGGCGCTCATGGGCGCGCTCGTCGTGCTCGGCATCGGCGGGGCGGTGTGGTTTCTGCGGCGCGCGCAGGGGGCGGCGCGATGAGCACCGTAGCCGCCAAGCTCGCGAGCCTGGGGCTCACGTTGCCGGGGCCGGTCAAGCTCCCGCCCGGCGTGGTGCTGCCGTTTCGCTTCGTGCGGGTTCGCGGCGAGCACGCGTTCGTATCCGGTCATGGGCCCCTGCACGCGGATGGCACGCTCGCGCGGCCGTTCGGCAAGCTGGGGCGCGAGCTCACGGTCGAGCAGGGCTACAAGGCGGCGCGGCTGACCGCGCTCGCGATCCTCGGCAACCTCGAGCGCGAGCTCGGCGATCTCGAGCGGATTCGCGCGTGGACGCGCGTGTTCGGCATGGTCAACTCGGCCCCGGGGTTCAACCAGCAGCCGCTCGTGATCAACGGCTTCTCCGATCTGATCCTCGAGCTGTTCGGGCCCGAGCGGGGCGCCCACGCACGCAGCGCCGTCGGCATGGCCGAGCTGCCGTTCGACCTGCCGGTCGAGATCGAGGCCGTGGTCGAGATCGAGCCCTGACTTCACGACGGAGTTCACGCCATGCACAGCAAGAGCGGATTTTCGCGTTGCACGCGCCGGGTGTTGTTCGCCGCCGCGGCCAGCCTGCTGGCCGGTGCCGTGACGCTCGGCACCGGAGTCGCGCGCGCCCAGGAGCCGCTGAAGATCGGCATCATCGGCACGGGCAAGATCGGCGGCGCGCTCGCGCGGCATTGGGTCATGGCGGGGCACGAAGTGTTCGTGTCGTCGCGCCATCCCGAGGAGCTCGCGGGCCTCGTGAAGGAGCTCGGTCCGAAGGCGCACGCCGGCACCCCGCGGGAAGCCGCGGCTTTCGGCAGCGTGGTGCTGGTGTCGGTGCCCTATGGCGCCATGCCGCAGATCGGGACGGACTTCGCGAAGGAGCTCGCGGGCAAGGTCATCATCGACACGAGCAATCCGGTGGAGCGGCGCGACGGCCCGCAGGCGGCGGAGTGGCAGCGCAAGGGCGCAGGCGTGGCGACGGCCGAGCTGCTGATGAGCAAACGCGTCGTGCGTGCGTTCAACTGCATTCCGGCCGTGTCGCTCGCGAACGAGGCCAACCGGCGACCGGCGCGCATCGGCATTCCGATCGGGGGCGACGACGCCGCGGCGCTCGCGATCGCGGAGCGGCTGGTGCGCGATGCGGGCTTCGATCCGGTGGTCGTGGGCTCGCTCGCGAAGACCCGCGAGTTCGACCTGGGTCAGCCCCTGGCTCAGGGCAACCTGAGCGCAGCCGAGCTGCGAGCGCGCATGACGAAGTAGCGCGGCCGCGGACGGCCGGAGTGCTGCGTTTGCGGCAGCAAAGCGCGGCCGGCGGATCTACTCCCCGTGGCACTCGTAGATCACGGGGACGTCGTGCTCCATCGCGTAGCTGCGTGCGATGAACAGCGCGTCCTCCTTCGACATGGCCTCGCCGTCGACGATCGTCGTGCAGCTCCAGCCCGCGCGCCCGGCGCCGTTCGCCGCGCTGTAGGACAGGTGCTCTATCGTGGCGAGCCGCGCGTCGCGCCCGGCGGAGGCGGCCGGCGCAGCCGTATACACGCGCACGAAGTTCGGCTCCGTGTACGTCTCGGTCGGTCGGATACTGGGTGTGACTCGTGCCATGCCTGGTCGTCCCGTGGCTCTCGGCGCGGGACCCGTTCCCGGCCGCATGTTCCTGATTCTGCAAGGCCTGTGCCAGTGTCGCGGACATGCGGTTCGCCGTCCGTGGCGCGGCGTTTATGTCAACGCCGCGTGACGCGGCTCGTCACTCGCGGGCCTTCCGCGGCGAAACGGGCACAGGTCGCAGAACGGACATAGACCGCCGCCCCCGTGACTGTGGTCACAGCGACCGCGCAGCCGCCCTGCTCCAATGCTCGGCCTGACCGGGGATGTTCGCCGGAGATGGCAGCGAGTGAGCGGGACGCAGGATGAATCAGGCTCCGGCAAGCGCCGGAGCATGAGCATCAGCTTCATCGAGCAGTTTCTGCGCCAGGGGCAACAGGGTCGCCTCGCCGCGCTGCTGGTCGGCAGGCTCGATGCGTTCAACCGCATTGCCACCACGTTCGGTCGCGATCGCTGCGAGGAGTTCTGCGCCGAGCACGCCGACCGGCTTCGCGAGATCCTCCCGCCGCGCACACCCATCATCCGTCTCTCCGAGCGTCGTTTTGCGGTGCTGCTCGACTGCGATTCGATGTCGAGCATCCTCGACTACGCCGTGGCGCTGACCGAGGACCACCCGCCCGAGATCGCGATCGGCGACGACAAGCTGTTCGTCGACGTGACGCTCGGCATCGCCGTGTATCCCTCGCACGCGGACGACGCCGAGACGCTGTTCCGGCGCGCCGAGCTCGCGCAGAAGGAAGCGCGCGAGAAGGAGCTCGCGTTCGATATCTACCGGCCGGACGCCACGCAGCAGCAGCAGGCGTTGTGGAAGTTCGAGTCCGATCTGCAGGGGGCCGTCCAGCGTCGCGAGCTCGAGGTGTACTTCCAGCCCAAGGTGGAGATCGAGACGCGGCGCGTGTGCGGAGTCGAAGCCCTGGTCCGCTGGCGCTCGACGACGGGCGCGTTCATCCCGGCCAGCGAGTTCATCCCGATGGCCGAGCGGACGGGCTCGATCGTGCCCATCACGTGGCTCGTGTTCGATCAGGTGGGCGAGCGCGTGGCCGAGTGGGATTCCCTGCAAAAGCCGTTCTCGGTGGCGGTCAACGTCTCGCCGCCGATTCTCGTGCACCCGGAGTTCAGCACGCGCATCAAGGCGCTGAAGGCGGCGCTCGACGAGCGCGGCTTCGGCCTCACGATCGAGATCACGGAAGACAGCCTCGTGCAGGGCGACGAATCCGCGCTCGCCGGCATCGAGCGGCTGCGCAAGCTCGGCGTGGACTTCGCGCTCGACGATTTCGGCAAGGGCTATTCGTCGCTCGGCTATCTCAAGGAGCTGCCGGCGACCGAGATCAAGATCGACAAGCGCTTCATCGGCAACCTCGCCGTGGATACCACCGACCGGCAGATCGTGAAGACCATCGTCGCGCTCGCGCACGCGCTCGACATGCGCGTCGTGGCCGAGGGCATCGACAACGCCGAGGCGCTCGGTGTCGTGGCGGAGCTCGGCTGCGAGATGGCGCAGGGTTTCTTCATCGCCCGGCCCATGCGCGGCGATCTCGTGCCATCGTGGGTGGATCGCTACCACGCGTCCGCCAGCAGCGTGAGTCTCAAGGTCATGAGCCCCTGGGTCGACGCGGCGCTGAGCTAGCCGGTCGCCGATCGGCGCGACTGGAGTAAACTCCGCACTGTCGCCTGCCGACGGGTTTGTCGATGGGTTTCCTGCTCGACGTCGCGTACCTGCTCGTTTTCATCGTCGTCTCGCCGTGGCTCATCTACCGTCTCGCGACGGCGGGCTTCGGCGACGTCGGCCGCCGCTTCGGCCTGAAGCTCGGTCCGCCCGCGCGGCGCAGCATCTGGCTTCACGGCTCGTCCGCGGGCGAGGTCGCGCTGCTGCGGCCGCTCGTCGCGCTGCTCGAGCGCGACTTTCCGGACACGCCGCTCGTGATCTCCGCGTTCACCGTCACCGGCCTCGCGGCGGCGGCCCGGCTGTATCCGCGGCACCGCGTCGTGCCGCTGCCGTTCGATCTGTCGTTCGTGGTCGCACGCTGTTTCCGGCATTTCGATCCGGCGCTCGTGATCGTGGCCGAATCGGAGTTCTGGCCGAATTTCATCGCGGGCGCGCGGCGGCGTGGCACCCCCGTGGTGCTGATCAACGGCAAGATGTCGGCCAAGTCGTATCGCGTTCACCTGCGGACGGGGCTGATCGGACGCGTGCTGCGCATGCTCGATCTGCTGGCCGTGCAGACGGAGGAGCACGCGGGGCGCCTGCACGCGCTCGGCGTGGACACGGCGCGGCTGCGCGTCACCGGCAACATGAAGTACGACCTCGCGCGGGTCGCCACCGATCGTGATCAGGCGCAGGCGTTGCGCCTGGCGCTCGGCTACGGGCCGGATGACGTGGTCATCATCGGCGGCAGCCTGCACGAGCAGGAAGACGATGCGCTGCTCGACGCGTACGCCGCCGCGCGAGCCACCGGCGCGCCGGTGGCGCTGATTCTCGTGCCGCGTTACCCCGCCGATGCCGCCGGCGTGGAGCAGCGCGTGCAGGCGCGTGGATACGCCGCCGTCCGCAAGACGGCCGTCGACGCAGGCGTGCAGCGCGCGCCGGGGCAGGGCGGCGTGCTCGTCGTCGACACGGTCGGCGAGCTTGGCAAGCTCTACGCAGTGGCCGATCTCGCGTTCGTGGGCGGCAGCCTGTTCTTCCGCGGCGCGAACAAGGGCGGCCACAACCTCATGGAGCCCGCGATCCTCGCGGTTCCCGTGCTGTTCGGTCCCTACAACTTCAGCTTCAAGGAGACCGTCGAGGACCTGCTGGCCGCGGATGCCGCGCGGCTCGTCCGCACTCCGGCGGAGCTCACCGCTGCGGTCGTGTCGCTGGTCGCAGACAGCCGCACGCGCCGCGAGCTCGGCGCGCGCGCTCAGCGCGTCGTGCACGCAGGGCAGGGAGCCACGGCACGCAACTACGCTCTGCTCGTGGAGTTGCTGCGGGCGCGTGCCTGAGCGCTTGCCACGCCGTAATGCTTGGCCGCAAAATGCCACGATCTTTTAGGCACTTGGGCGCTTGATGAGCAAGAAGCACGTTTTCGTCCGCGACATCGATTGCGGCTCCGATCGGATGTTCCTGATCGCCGGGCCCTGCGTGATCGAGGAAGAGTCGCTGATGATGCGTACGGCAGAGCGCCTGAAGAAGATCACGGCGTCGCTCGATCTCCCGCTGATCTTCAAGTCGTCGTTCTCGAAGGACAACCGCA
This sequence comes from Gammaproteobacteria bacterium, assembly GCA_035548835.1. Lineage (GTDB taxonomy): Bacteria > Pseudomonadota > Gammaproteobacteria > Steroidobacterales > Rariloculaceae > FEN-1219. The sequence goes on from DASZSB010000148.1 coordinate 105,946, forward strand.
GCTCGCTAGACTACTACCAGGGTCCCGGTCTCGAGGCCGGCCTGAAGATCCTTGAGAAGATCAAGAGCGAGTTCGATCTGCCCGTCCTGACGGACATCCACTACCCGTATCAGGCGGCGCCCGCGGCCGAAGTCTGCGACGTGATCCAGATCCCGGCGTATCTGTGCATGCAGTCGGAGCTCGTCGTGACCGCAGCGAAAACCGGCGCCGTCGTGAACGTGAAGCACGGCCAGTTCATCGCGCCGGAGAACATGGCCAAGCCGTGCCAGAAGATCGAGGCTTCGGGTAACGACAAGATCATCCTGACGGAGCGCGGCTACACGTTCGGCTACAACGATCTCGTGGTCGATCCGCGCAGCTTCTATCTGCTGCGCGAGATCGGCTACCCGGTCGTGTTCGACATCGGCCATTCGATCCGCAAGTACGGAATACCCAGCAAGGACCCGCGCGGCGGTGCGCGCCAGTTCCTGAACACGCTCGCGCGCGCCGGCGTTGCGGCGGGCGTCGACGGCATCTTCCTCGAGACGCACCCGAATCCGCCGGACGCGCTGTGCGACGCGGCGAGCCAGTACTACCTCGACGATCTCGAATCGTTCATCCGCCCGCTCATCGACATTCACAACCTCGTGCACGCGCAGCCGCTGCACTAAAAGGGTCCCAATGGAACTCTATCTCGACTCCGTCGATTTCAAGGAGATCGAAGCCGCGCTCGATTTCGGCTTCATCAAGGGCCTCACGACCACGCCGACGTTCATGCACCGCCACGGCATCACGGACATCGACGGCGCCATCGTGAAGCTGTCGAAGATGGTGCCGGAGCTGCAGGTGGAGGCGCTCGGCAACACGCCGGACCAGATCGTCGCCGAAGCGGAGCGCATCCTGGGTCTGGGGCTCGCCAAGCCGCCCGTATTCAAGGTGCCGATCAGCAACGAGGGCGTGAAGGCCTGCAAGCGCCTGCGCGACAAGGGTCACAAGGTCAATGTGCACCTGATCTACACGCTGAACCAGGCATACATGGCCATGGAAGCGGGCGCGTCGTTCATCTGCCCGCTCGCCGGGCGCATGCAGGACCAGGGCCACGATGCGATCCAGCTGTTCGAGCAGTGCGTCGACGTGATCGATCGCTACGGCTACGACAGCAAGGTCATGTTCTCCTCGGTCCGGCATGCCGAGCACGTGCGCCAGGCCATGCTGACCGGCGTGCACGTGTGCACGATGCCGTACAGCGTCATGAAGAATCTGTGCGAGAACACGCTGACGGCGCTCGGCACTGCGCAATTCCGCGAGCACACCGCCCTGATGACGGTGCGCGTAAAGGACGTGATTCGCGCCGCGAACCCCGTGTGTCAGACCACCGAGACGCTGACGAACGCGATGGTCAAGATGACGGAGTCGCGGCTCGGCGTCGTGACGCTGGTCGACACGGCCGGTGCCGTGGCCGGCGTGTTCACGGACGGCGATCTGCGGCGCAAGCTGCAGTCCGAGGGTCGCGGCATCCTCGACAAGTCGTTCGCGGCGATCGGCTTCTCGAAGTCGCCGCACACGATCGAGCGCGACAGTCTGCTGAACGACGCCGTGAAGCTGTTCAAGAAGGCCGAGGTCGACAGCATCGTGGTCGTCGACGCGGGCAAGCCCGTGGGCGTGCTCGACGTTCAGGACCTGATCAAGCTCGGGCTGCTCGGCCAAGAGCATCTCTGACATGACGCACTCGGCCGAGCTCGAGAGCCGTTTCTCGAAGCTCGGCGGCGTGTTCGTGACTCCGGCGTCCGTGCTCGCCGAGCGGGTCCACGGGATGCGCGGGCTCGTGTCGGACTGGGACGGCGTCTTCAATCAGGGTGCCAAGGGCGAGGGCGCGGAGAGCACCTACAGCGAGCCCGACTCGATGGGCACGAACCTGCTGCGCTACGCACTGTGGCGCGCGCACGGCAGGCAGATGCCCATCGCGGCGCTGATCACGGGTGCGGAGAACCCGTCCGCGCGCGGCTTCGCGCTGCGCGAGCACTTCCACGCGATCTACTACGGCGCGCGCAACAAGACCCAGGCGATCGAGACGCTGTGCCGCGTGCAGCGCGTCTCGTCGGAGCACCTGATCTGCATCTTCGACGACGTCAACGATCTCGGCATGGCGTTCGCGTGCGGCATCCGGATCTTCGTGCAGCGCGCGGCGAGCCCGCTGCTGCGGGATTACGTGGTGAGCCAGGGGCTGTGCGATTACGTCACGGCGCTGCCGCCGGAGCGGCATGCGGTTCGCGAAGCCTGCGAGCTCATGCTCGGACTGCTCGGAGCGTTCGACGCCGTGGTCGCGTCGCGCGTGGCCTGGGACGCGGACTACGCCGCCTATTTCGCGGCGCGTCAGGCCGTGGCGACCGAGTTCGTGGACCACGCGAAGGACTGACGTGGCCGTCTGGTCCATCGTCGTCTATCTGCTCGTGCCGTATGCGCTCGGCAACCTCGTGTGGCGTGCGCTGCGCTACCCCGCGTACTGGCACCGCTGGCCCGAACGCTTCGGGTTCGTGACGCCGCTGACCGGCCAGCGGACGATCTGGGTGCATGCGGTATCGGTCGGCGAAGTGCGCTCGGCCGCGCCGCTGATACTCGCGCTGGCCGATCGCTATCCGCGGCACCGTCTGGTCGTGACCACGATGACGCCGACCGGCGCGGCGCAGGTCCGCGAGCTCTGCGGCGATCGCGCGATCCACTGCTACGTGCCCTACGATCTGCCGGCCGCCGTGCGGCGGTTCCTGGATCGCATTCGGCCGGAAGTCGCGATCGTCGCGGAGACCGAGTTCTGGCCGAACCTCTTCGCCGAGTGCGGCCGCCGCGACATTCCGCTGTTGCTGGTGAACGGCCGGGTGTCGCAGGCGTCGCTGCGCGGCTACCTGCGCGTGCCTAACATCACGCGCGCGATGCTCGCGAACGCGGACCTGCTGTGCGCACAGACGCGCGTCGATGCGCAGCGGCTGCGCAACCTCGGCGCGCCGGAGCATCTGATCCACGTGACGGGGAATCTGAAGTTCGACGTGGAGCTGCCCGCGCGCCTGCTGACGGAGGCGCACGAGCTGCGCGGCCACTGGGGCCGCCAGCGGCCGGTCTGGATCGCCGCCAGCACGCACCGCGGCGAGGAGCGCAAGGTGCTCGACGCGTTCGCGCGCCTGAAGGCACGGTTGCCGCAGCTGCTGCTCGTGCTCGTGCCGCGCCACCCGGAGCGGTTCCACTCCGTGGCGCGTCTGTGCCGCAGCCGCGGCTATGCCGTGGCGCTGCGCAGCCGCACGCCGGGTGCGCTGCCGCCGGGCACCGAGGTGCTGGTCGGCGACACGATGGGCGAGCTGCAGCGCCTGTATGCGGCCTCCGACGTGGCCTTCATCGGCGGCAGCCTGGTGCCGCACGGCGGCCAGAACCTGCTCGAGGCCTGCGCGGTGCACGTGCCCGTCGTGTTCGGGCCGCACATGTTCCACTTCGAGGAGATCAGTGCCATGGCGCTCGAGCGCGGCGCCGCGCGCCAGGTGCTCGACATCGACGAGCTCGTGGCCGCCGTGACGCTGTACTTCGAGCAGCCGGAACTCAGGCGCGTGGCGGGCCGCGCCGCCCATTCGCTCGTGACGGAGAATCGCGGCGCCCTCGCACGCACGCTCGGGCACGTCGAGGCCGCGCTGCTGGCTGCGGGCTGGAACGAGCTGGCGGCACCGGCCGCCGGGCGCGCGTCCGCGGCACCCGCGCGCGGCGCCTGACCGCGCGCGGCGCACGGGCGCCGCGAATCTGCTATCGTGGCGCGCGCCGGTGGATCGCCGGCACTCCCTGTCCCCCGTTCGATCGCGGCGCCTGCCGTGCGGTGACGTTCCGTGAAGAAGGCCAGATTCGGTATCGACGCGACTGCGAGCACCGGGTCCGCTCCGCCGGCGGAGGGCCTGCTGGCCTTCTATTGGCACTTCATCCGCCAGACCAAGGGCTGGTACACGGCGATGTTCGTGGCGAGCCTGTGCGTCGCGTTGCTCGACACCGTGATCCCGCTGATCTTCGGCCGGCTCGTGGCGCTCATGGACGCGCAGGATCGTCTCGCGGCCATCGCGGCGGAGTGGCCCGTGCTGCTCGGCATGATGGCGCTCGTGCTCGTCGTGCGCCCGGCCGCGATCCTGGCCGACATCTCGATCCGCCAGAATGTGCTGGTGCCCGGAGCCACGAGCATGATCCGCTGGCAGAGCCACTGGCACGTCGTGCGCCAGAGCCTCGCGTTCTTCCAGAACGACTTCGCCGGCCGCATCGCGAACAGGGTCATGCAGACCGGCGGCGCACTGCGCGAGAGCGCGATGTCGAGCATCCGCGCCGTGTGGTACATCGGTGTGTACGGCGTATCCGCGTTCGCGCTGATGACCACCGACGACTGGCGGCTCGGCATCCCGATCTTCGTGTGGGTCCTCGGCTACGTGGCGGGCCTGCGCTACTTCGTGCCGAGGCTGCGCGAGCTCGCGCGCGCGAACTCTGAAGGCCGCTCGCTCGTCATGGGGCGCGTGGTCGACAGCTATACGAACATCCTGACGGTCAAGCTGTTCGCGCGCCTGGCCGAGGAGGACGCGTACGTGCGCGAGGGCATCGAGCAGCATCAGGTCGCGATGCAGGCGCACACGCGCATGATCACGCGGTTCCTGATCTGGCTCACGGTGCTGAACGCGGCGCTGCTCGTGGGCACGGCCGCCATCGGTCTCTCGCTGTGGGCGCACGGCGTGGTCAGCGCCGCGATCGTCGCGACCGCGCTGCCGCTCGCGTGGCAGACGGCCAACACGGCCGGCTGGGTCAGCTGGGAGGTCACGTCGATCTTCGAGAACGTCGGCGTCGTGCAGGAGGGCATGCAGTCGATCGCGGTGCCGCATTCGGGCGTCGACCGGCCGGACGCGAGGCCGCTCGATGTCACGCGCGGCGAGATCCGCTTCGACGGGCTCACGTTCGGCTACGGGCGCAAGGACGTGCGGCCCGTGGTGGATCATCTCGACCTCACGATCGAGGCCGGCGAGCGCGTCGGCATCGTGGGGCGCTCCGGCGCCGGCAAGTCCACGCTCGTGAGCCTGCTGCTGCGGTTCCACGACCCCGAGGGTGGACGCATCCTGATCGACGGTCAGGACATCGCGGCCGTCACGCAGGAGACGCTGCGCGGCGCGATCGGCATGGTCACGCAGGACACGTCGCTGCTGCACCGCTCGATCGCCGCGAACATCCGCTACGGCCGGCCGGGCGCGGCCGACGAGCAGGTGGTGGCCGCGGCCCGCAAGGCGCAGGCGCACGAGTTCATCCTGGGGTTGCGCGACTGGAACGGCCGCAGCGGGTACGACGCGCACGTCGGCGAGCGCGGCGTGAAGCTCTCGGGCGGCCAGCGCCAGCGCATCGCGCTCGCGCGCGTGATCCTGAAGGACGCGCCGATCCTCGTGCTCGATGAGGCCACGTCCGCGCTCGACAGCGAGGTCGAGCTCGCGATCCAGGAGCAGCTCAAGTCGCTCATGGAAGGCAAGACCGTGATCGCGATCGCGCATCGGCTGTCGACCATCGCGCGCATGGACCGGCTCGTCGTGCTCGAGCACGGCCGCATCGTGGAGCAGGGCACGCACGCCGAGCTGCTGCGCCACGGCGGCCACTACGAGAAGCTCTGGCGTCACCAGTCGGGCGGCTTCATCGCGAACGATCTCGACGAGGAGCCGATCGCGGATCGCGCGCAGCGCGTGACGGCCTGACGGGCCGCCGCGTGCCCGCGGTGCCGCGCGACCGCAGCACTGCTCGAAAAGGTGACGAGCGTCCCGCAACGGTGCAAGCTCGTTGGCTACAGTCCGGGCATCACCCGCCGAGGACCGGCCGTTGCGACGAGAGGGAGTCCGAGCAATCGCGAGGCTGGCGTACGCGTCGCTGGCGTTCGTCGCGGCCGCCGCTGCGCCGGCCCGTGCCGCCGACGTCTCGCATTTCTTTCAGGCCGCCGGCGGGGGCGAGCCACGGGGCGACGCGGGCATGGTCGTCGATGGCGACTGGGTCCGGCTCAAGGCCGACGTGGCCCTGCAGACCCAGGACGGCAGCACGCAGGTCGTTCCCAATCTGCGTTCGAGCTTCGACCTGGGCCCGCGCGTCGACCTCGAAACCCGCCTCGGGTTCGCGGATCGCAACGGCGGGCCGCTCGGGACGATCGTGAAAACGCGCGTCCATTACGATCCACCCGCACCGTTCATCGAGTCGGTCGACGGCACGGTCTGGCGATCGCCCGGCGGTCAGGCGGGGGAAGCCCTGAACGTGGCGTTCAAAAAGGTCATCCAGGTGCCGGATCGGCCGCGGCCCATCACGATCCGCGGCCGGGCCGTCGTGGAGAGCACGACGGCCGGCGTGGCTGCCGATGTCGCGGCCGTCGCCACGGGCGCAGAGAGCCGGCGCTACAGCCTCGAGACCGAGGTTCGCGGTCTCGTCACCAGCCTGATGCGGGGCCGCAGCGCGCTGCGTCTGAAGCTGGAACGTTCCGCCGGCGTGCTCGTCGAGAAGGTGGAGTCGCTGGCCTACGACTACTCCTGGACGCTGCGCAACGTCACGCAGCTCGGGTTCAATGTCGGCATGCAGCAACGCGCCACGGAGCAGACCGTCGCCGTCGTGGAGCCGTCGGTGGGGCTCACCTGGCGCGCGCAGTTCTGATCAGCGGCACAGCCCGGGCGTCACGCAGATCGAGTCCAGCGTCCTGCCCGGCGGCGGCACCTTGAGACCGGCCTTCTGCATGTACTCGCGCAGCAGCGCGGCGGCTTCCGGATGCGGGATGGCCGACTGCACGCCCACGCGCACGAGGCCGTCCGCGTAATCGATGGCCTGCCACGTCACGCCGGCCAGCTTGTGGATGCTGTCGCGGCTGCCGACGTCGCGCGTGTCGAGCTTCGCGCCGTGCTCCACCAGCACCCTGATGACGTCGGTGCGGCCCTTGTGCGCCGCGCCCATGAGGGCAGTGCGGCCCTCGGACGTGTCGCGCGCGTTCACGTCGTTGCCGAGCTCGATCAGCCACTTCACGACGTCGAGCGTCTGCTGCGGCGACCATTCGTAGGTCACGCCCTCGACCCAGCCGATGCCGGAAGCCACCATGAGCGGCGTGACGCCGGTGTCGGTGTTGATGTTCGGATCCGCGCCGTGGTCCCGCAGCAGCCTCATGAGCGTCATGTCGCCGGACTGCGCCGCGCGCAGGAACGGTGTGGCGCCTTCCTCGTACAGCCACTGGTGCGTGAACACCGTGCGCGTCTCGGTGCTCGAAGCCATGCGTGCGTTGACGTTGGCGCCGCGGTCGAGCAGCAGCTTGATGAACTCGAGGTGGTCCATGTCGGGCTTGCGCGTCGGGTAGTCGCCGCCCTCGATGTTGCGGTTGTCGGTTGCGATGTACAACGGATTCCAGCCGCCCTTGTTCGCGATGTTCGGATCGGCGCCGTGCTCGAGGAAGAACTTGCCGAGCTGGTAATAGCGGTTCTGCGTGGCCGTCAGCAGCGGCGTCCAGCCGAATTCGCTGGTCTGGTTCACGTCCGCGCCGTGCTCGAGCAGGATCTTCGCGGTTGCGAGGTCGCCTTCGCGCGCCGCGAAGATCAGCGCGGTCAGTCCGCCCCAGTCGCCCCTCGTCTGGGTGGCCGGTGGGGGCGTCGCGTCCTCGGAGGGCGGCGGTGCCGGCTGCGCCGGCTTGCCCTTCTGCGGCACGCGGAAGCTGCCGCCGACACCGGAGACGTCGATGCCGCGCGCCACCTGCTCGATGCGCTCGCGGCCCGACGGCGCGAGATACGGGCGACGGCCGCGCGGAATCGCATTCGCGCGCAGTGCCGCGTCCGCGCCGTGTGCGAGCAGACTCTCGACGGCGGCAGGGTTGCGATATGCGGCCGCCCACATCAGCGCCGTGGTGCCGCGCAGCTTCTCGCGCGCGTTCACGTCGGCGCCGCGCTTCACGAGCAGCTCGATCGCCGGCACGTTGCCGGTGCGCGCGGCCATCATGAGTGCCGTCTCGCCGTTCCTGAGCGTGGAATTCGCTGGTGCGCCCGCGTCGAGCAGCAGCGCGAGCATCGCGGGGTCGCCGCGCTCGGCGGCCAGCAGCAGCGGTGCGACACCGGCTTCGTTGACGGCCGCGACGTTCGCGCCGGCCTTCAGCAGCTTGCGCACCGTGCCGACGTCGTCGCGGTACACGGCCCAGTGCAGCGCCGTGCCGCCGTCGGGCCGGGCGGCGTTGACGTCCGCGTGCGCGGCCAGCAGTCGATCGACCGCGGTCGAATCGCCGCGCATCACGGCATCGGCCAGGTCAGCCGCGTTGCAGCCGAACGTCGTGGCGAGCGCCACCACGGCCAGTGTCAGGCAGAGCCGGTGTTGCATCGAATCCCCCGGGCGACCACCGACGTGAGTCGCCGTGGCCTCATCATAGTTCGGCGGGCCGGGTGCGCCAAACCCGGCGGGTGCGGCGATGGCCGCGGGTTACTCGGTCCGCAGCGCGTCGAGCGGCTCGAGCCGGGCCGCGCTGCGCGCGGGCAGCACGCCCGCCACGAGGCCGATGGCCACGGCGATCACGAACGCGAGCACCACGTACAGCGGCGCGATGCGTGCCGGCATGGACGGCAGGGCCCAGTGCGCCAGCAGCACGATCGCGAAGCCGAGCGCGAGCCCGCCCGCGCCGCCGATCGCCGACAGCAGCATCGCCTCGCCGACGAACAGCTGCGCGATGCGCGAGCGGCGTGCGCCGATCGCGCGCAGCAGGCCGATCTCCTGCGTCCGCTCGCGCACGGCGATGGTCATGATCGTGAAGATGCCGACGCCGCCCACGAGCAGCGAGATGCCGCCGAGTGCCGCGACGCCGAGTGTCAGCACGTCGATGATCGAGCCCAGCACGTCGAGCATCTGCTGCTGCGTGACGACGGTGAAGTCCTCGCCGCCGTGGCGTGCGAGCATGATCCGCTTGACGCCCTCGACGACCTCGTCGACGGGCGCGTTCTCGGCGTACAGCAGGTCGATCTCCTGCACGCCCTGGCGGTTGAACAGCTCGAGGCCGAGCGCGGCCGGGATGTACACGGTGTCGTCGAGATCGATGCCGACGACCTGGCCCTTCGGCTGCATGACGCCGACCACCCGATAACGCTGCCCGCCGACGCGAACGCGGTCGCCGATCGCGTTCTTGTCGCCATACAGCTCGCGATACGCCTTCGCGCCGAGCACGGCCACGTTGCGCGCGCGCTCGAGCTCGTCGGGCGGCAGGAACGTGCCGGCCGCCACCTTGAACCTGAACGTGCTGTCGAAATCCGGGCCCACGGCGTACACGGCCACCGTGCGCTCCCGGCCATTGCCTTCGAGCGACCCGCTGCCCGTCACGACCGGCACCGAGTGCAGCACGTACGGCGCACGCGTCAGCGCCTCCGCGTCGGCGAGCGACAGCGGGCGCACGGAGTTCAGCGCGCCGGGCGACATGCCGAGCGTGTTCGCCTTGCCGGGTTGCACCGCGATGGTCGTCGTGCCGAATTGTGTGAACTCCTCGGCGACGTAGCGGTTCAGGCCCTCGCCGATCGAGGTCAGCAGCACCACGGCCGTGACGCCGATGCCGATGCCGAGCGCGGTCAGCGCGCTGCGCATGCGGTGCGCGGCGACGGACTGGGAGATCAGGCGGAAGAAATCCTGGCTGCGCATGGCGTCAGCGCTTCATGAGCGCGTTGACGGGATCGAGCGCGGCCGCGCGCCGCGCCGGCAATATGCCGAACAACAGGCCGCTGATGACGGCGACGGCGACCGCGGCGGCCGCGGCCCAGGGCGGAGCCGCGAAATCGAGCACCGGGAACGCGACGTTCAGCCCCCACGTGCCGAGCGCGCCGATCCCGAGCCCCACGAGCGCGCCGAGCAGCGACAGGCACGCGGCCTCGGTCAGGAACAAGCCGATGATCTGGCGCTGGCGCGCGCCGATCGCCTTCAAGAGGCCGATCTCGGCCGTCCGCTGGCTCACGGCGACGAGCATGACGTTCATGATCAGCACGCCGGCCACGACGAGGCTGATGGCGGCGATGGCCGCGAGACCCGCGGTGATCATGTTGAAGATCGTGTCGAACGTTGCGACGAGCGCGTCCTGCGTGATGACCGTGACGTCTTCCTCGCCCGCGTGCCGGGCCTTCAGGATGGCGGTGATGTCGCGTTTCGCGGCCTCCACGGCGTCGCGGTCGCTGGCCTCGGCCAGGATGCGGAACACCGACGACGTGTCGAACAGCTGCTGCGCGCTCGCGACCGGCATGATGACCGTCTCGTCCACGTTGAAGCCGCCCGCGAGCCCCTGCTGCGCGAGCACGCCGATCACTCGGCAGCGTGTGACGCCGATGCGCAGCGACTGGCCCACGGCGGGCTCGGGCGCGAACAGCTCGTGTGCGACGGTGCTGCCGAGCACGCACACCGGCTGCGCGACGTCGAGCTCCAGCGGCGGCAGGAAACGGCCGCTGCCCATGACCCAGTGCTGGATGTCCAGCATGTGCGAGCCGGTGCCGATGACCGTGATGTCGCGCTCGCGGCTGCCGGCCGACACGGTGCCCGCGCCCACCACGACCGGCGTGACCTGCCGGATGCGCGAGCTGCGCGTCAACGCCATCGTGTCCTCGAGCGTGAGCTCGCGCGCCGTCTCGCCCACGAGCAGGCCCTGGATGCCGCTGCCGCTCGTCTCCGCGCGTCCCGGCAGCACGATCAGGAGATGCGTGCCGAGTGAAGCGAATCGTCCCGTGACGTAGCGGCGCGCGCCTTCGCCCACGGCCGTCAGCGTGACGACGGCGGCGACGCCGATGGCGATGGCGAGCAGCAGCATCGACGTGCGCAGGGGGTAGCGCTCGAGGGCCTGCACCGACAGCCGCGTGACGTCCACGACCCTCATGCGCCATCCCCGCCGACATCGTTGACGATCCTGCCGTCGTGCAGCGTCAGGTGGCGCCGGGCGCGGCCGCCGATGACCGGGTCGTGAGTGACGATCAGCAGCGCAATGCCGGTGCGATTGAGCTGCTCGACGATCTGCATGATCTCCCCGCCCGAGCGCGAATCGAGGTTGCCCGTGGGCTCGTCCGCGAGCAGAAAGCGCGGCTGCATGACGATGGCGCGGCCGATCGCGACGCGCTGGCGTTCGCCGCCCGAGAGCTGGTCCGGCCGGTGGTCGAGGCGGGCCTTGAGGCCCACCGACTCGAGCACGGCGACCGCGCGATCGCGCCGCGCGCGCGGCGCGACGCCGGCCAGCACGAGCGGCAGCTCGACGTTCTCGAGCGCCGTGAGCCGTGGCACCAGGTGGAAGAACTGGAAGATGAAGCCGATCTGCCGCTGCCGATGCTCGGCCAGCGCGTCGTCGTCGAGCGAGGACACGTCCTCGCCTTCGAGCCGGTAGGTGCCCGAGGTCGGACGATCGAGCAGGCCCAGCACGTTCAGCAGCGTCGATTTGCCGGAGCCCGAGGGACCCATGATCGAGATGTACTCGCCGGCCCTGATCGTGAGGTCCACCTGATCGAGTGCGCGCACGATCTCGGTGCCGACCTTGTATTCCCGGCAGATGCCGCGCAGCTCCATCATGGCCGCCGACCGTGGCGCGCTATTCCGCGACCGCAGTCGCGCCGTCGCGCACGCCCGCGCGATCGATCGAGCTCACGACGCGCTCGCCCGCCGACAGACCGTTCAGGATCTCGGTGAACTCCCAGTTCGAGATGCCGGTTTCGACCTGGCGGGCGGCGAGCTTGCCGGTGGCCGGGTCGAACACATACACGCTCTTGTTCGGCAGGATCACGGACGTCGGCACGCGCAGCGCCTCGGCGCGCTCGGCCAGCACGACCTCGACGTCGGCGCTGTAGCCCGTCAGCAGCCCCGTGTCGTCCGGATTCTCGAACTCCGCCTCGATCTCCACCGTGCGGGCCTGCTTCTCGCGGTCGAGCACGTACGGAGCCACGCGCCGCACGTGACCGGGAAACTTGCGGCCCGGAAACGCATCGAGGCTGATGCGCGCCGGCAGCCCTTCTTTCACGCGCGGAGCGTCCACCTCGTCGATCGGGGCGCTGATGTAGAGGCAGGTCGGGTCGATCAGATCCACGGTGGGGGGTGTCGGAATGCCGATCGGCGAGGGCGTCACGAATTCGCCGAGCTCGCCGTTGATCTCGGCGATCACGCCGGCGAAGGGTGCGCGCAGCTGCGTGCGCGCGAGCTGCGCGCGGGCCACGTCGATGCGCGAGTCCGCCACGCGCACGCCGTCCTGCGCGGCCGCACAGCCCGCGGCCGTCGACTCGGATTTGCCCTCCGCCTGATCAGCGGCTTCCTCGGATGCGAGCTTCTGGGCCGCGAGCTTGTGCAGGCGCTCGGCGTCGCGTTTCGCGACATCGGCCGTCACGCAGGCCTCGCGTGCCTGCGAGCGCGAGGCGCGCGCGTCGCGCTCGGACAGCTCGAGCTGGGCTTTGAGGTCGTCATTCCACAGCTCGAGCAGCAGCGTGCCGGCGGCGACGTGCTCGCCCTTCTTGACCGGCAGCTTCGAGATCTGGCCGCCGAGGGCGGGGGACAGGCGTGCGCGCCGGCAGGCGTCGACGGTGCCGGCGCGCGTGTTCGCCACGGTCGCGGCAACGGGGCCGCGGTCGACCGTCACGAGCGTGACCTGCACGGGCTTCGGTCGCGTCAGCCACCACGCGCCCGCAAGCGCGATCAGCACCACGACCGCGACTATGGCGATGCGCTTCATAGGTCCGTTGTCTTGCGGATCTCTTGCAGTCTAGCGGATACGTGCGGGGGCAGCGACTGGCGCACGGCTGCCCCGTTTGGGAGCGCTGCCCGCCGGCGCGTCACGCTCTTCCGGCAGGCGTCACGGCACCGTTACCAGGTGCGGAAGCTGCCCGTGTCGAGATGGACGAAATTCGAATCGCGGTAGTAGCCCACGCCGCCGCGCCGCAGGCCGATCGCCGCGTCGCGCAACGAGGTCGTGGCCGCGCTCGTGAGACGCACGTCGATCGCGCGTCCGGAGAGGTGCAGGCTGTGCTCCGCGACGCCGCTGCTCGCCTTTCGCAGCGCCGAGTTCGTCGCGGGGGAGCGATAGCCGGAGATGACCTCGAATCGGCCGCGACCGCCCAGCGTCGCATGCAGTTGTTGCAGCTGATCGAGCAGCGCCACGTCGATGTCGTGTGTCTGCTCGTTGCGGAAGTCGCGCAGGAAGTGGCGGATCTCGGACAACGCCTCGGGCACGAGCTGCCCGTGCTCGCGATACGTCACCTTCAGCTGTTCCGCGGTGTGCAGGTGGTACAGCGACAGCACCTGGGCCTCCGTCGCGGGTGCGGCGAGCGCGCGGCCATTCCGGCCGAGGCCGGCCAGTCCGAAAGATCCGATCAGGAAACTCCGCCGTCCGATCGTCATCGAGGTTCCTCCGCGTTCACGATCATGGCCCGAGGTCGCGCTGCGGACCTCGCACTGGTTCTCAGTCCGGCGCTAGTGTCCCGTCAGGAACCGCTCGGCGTCCAGCGCCGCCATGCACCCGGAGCCCGCCGACGTCACGGCCTGGCGGTAGATCGGGTCGGCCACGTCGCCCGCGGCGAAGATGCCTTCGACGCTGGTGGCGGTCGCGAACCCGTGCCGCCCGCTGCGCGTCACGATGTAGCCCCCCTCCATCTCGATCTGGCCCTCGAACACCTTCGTGTTCGGCGTGTGCCCGATCGCGATGAACACGCCCTGCACGGGAATCTCGCGCCTGGCGCCGGTCTTCGCGTGTGCGAGCCGCACGCCGACGACGCCGTTGTCGTCGCCCTGCACCTCGTCGAGCACGTGGTCCCAGAGGATCTCGACGTTGCCCGTGCGGCTCTTCTCGAGCAGCTTGTCGATCATGATCTGCTCCGCGCGGAACGCGTTGCGCCGGTGCACGACCGTGACGCGCGAGGCGATATTGGCGAGGTAGAGCGCTTCCTCGACCGCGGTGTTGCCCCCGCCGACGACCGCCACGGGCTGGTTCCGGAAGAAGAATCCGTCGCACGTGGCACAGGCCGACACGCCGCGGCCCTTGTAGGCCTCCTCGCTCGGCAGGCCGAGATACCTGGCCGAGGCGCCGGTCGCGATGATCAGCGCGTCGCAGGTGTACTCATTGCTGCCGCAGTAAAGATGGAACGGCCGTTTGCCGAACTCGACGCGGTCCACGTGGTCGTGGATCAGCTGCGTGCCGAAGCGCTCGGCGTGCCGCTTCATGCGCTCCATGAGCTCCGGGCCCATGACGCCGCGGTCGTCGCCGGGCCAGTTGTCCACCTCCGTGGTCGTCGTCATCTGGCCGCCGACCTCGACGCCGGTGATGATCACGGGCTTCAGCGCGGCGCGCGCGGCATACACGGCGGCCGTGTACCCGGCCGGACCCGAGCCGATGATGATCAGACGATGGTGTTGAGTGGCCATGCACCCTCCTTGCTGCGGCCCGCTATGGTAGTGGAGAGCCGCGGCCAAGTCAGGACCGCGCGCGGCCCGTGTGCCGGTCCGGTGGCTCTGGCATCATTCGCGCCTTGACCCATCCATGCCCTCGAGGAGCCACGCGATGCACGGACGCCGCTCGCCGAGCCCGCTGCTGGCGGCAGCGCTGACCACGCTCCTGGCGGTCGTGACCGCCGGTGCGCGCGCGCAGGATCCGGCCGGTGCGCCAGCCGCGCCGCAACACCGGCGCTCGATCGGACTCGCGCTGTCCGGCGGTGGCGCACGCGGTGGCGCGCACATCGGCGTGCTGAAGGCGCTCGAGGAGCTGCGCGTGCCGGTCGACTACCTGGCCGGCACCAGCATCGGCGCCGTGGTCGGCGGGTTCTATGCCGCCGGCATGACGGTGCCCGACCTCGAGAAGCTGGTCGAGAGCCTCGAGTGGGAGCGTGCGTTCCTGAACGTGACGCCGCGCGAGCTGAAGTCGTTCCGGCGCAAGCGCGACGACGATCTGTTCCTCGTGGACCAGAAGCCCGGGCTCGTGGATGGCGAGTTCAAGCTCCCGGCGGGGCTCGTGCAGGGGCAGGTCATCGACACGATCCTCTCGCGCGAGACGCTGCGTGCGTCGGAAGTTCACGACTTCGACAAGCTGCTCGTGCCGTTCCGTGCCGTGGCGGGTGACATCGCGACCGGCGAGGCCGTGGTGCTGCGCTCCGGAAACCTCGCGCGCTCGCTGCGCGCGAGCATGTCCATTCCCGCCGCGCTCGCACCGATCGAGATCGACGGGCGCCTGCTCGTCGACGGCGGCATCGTGATGAATCTGCCCGTGGACGTCGCGCGGCAGATGGGCGCCGACGTCGTGATCGCCGTGGACATCTCCTCGACGCTGCTCACGCGCGACACATTGCGGTCGGTGCTGGATGTGACGACGCAGCTGACGAACCTGCTGACGCGTGCCGGCACCCTGGAGCAGAGAAAGCGACTGCGCGACGGCGACATCCTCGTGCGGCCGGAATTCAGCGACGACCTGAACTCGGTGAGCTTCGCGCGCATGCGCGAGGCGATCCAGGCGGGTTACGACGCCATCATGGCGCATCGGGAGCAGTTCGAGCCCCTCGCGCTGTCGGAGGCCGACTACGCGGCCTATCTCGCTGCCCGTCACGATCCGCGCATGCGCGAGCTGCCGGTCGTGGACTTCGTGCGTCTCGACAACAAGGGCCCGGTGGCCGACAGCATCGTGCAGACGCGCCTGAACGATATCCGCATCGGCCAGCCGCTCGACGTCGATGCGGTGGAACGGGCGATCAACAAGGTCTACGGGCTCGAGTACTACCAGAACGTGCGTTACGGGCTCGTGAACGACGCCGACGGCAAGACGGGTCTCGAGGTCGAGCTCGACAAGCGGTCGTGGGGGCCCAACTACCTGCAGCTCGGCATGGAGTACAGCTCGGCCGGCAAGGGCGACGCGCTGTTCGGCCTCGCGGCGAGCTATCTCGGTACGGCCATCAACGACCGCGGCGGCGAATGGCGGGCCACGCTCGTGGTCGGCGACGAGCCGGCGCTGCTGACGAACCTGTATCAGCCGCTCGGGCCCAAGGGTTTGTTCTTCGTCGCGCCGTCGCTGGACCTCGAATCCAAGCAGTTCAACGTGTACCAGAACGGAGACCGGTTGCTCGAGGCCCAGCAGCGCCAGGGAATGCTCGAGCTCGCCGCGGGCCGGGAGCTGCCGAGCTGGGGCGAGTTCCGGTTCGGCATTCGCGAGGCTTCCGGCAGCTACGAGCTGCGCGTCGGCGATCCCGCGTACATGCCCGACGAGCATTTCCGCGTCGGCCAGTTCTTCGGGCGGTTCTCCGTCGATACGATGGACAGCGTGTCGTTCCCGCGCAGCGGCACGCTCGCGAGCCTCGAGTGGCGCGGCTCGCGGCGCGGTCCGCTGTCCGCGGACTCCGATTTCGATCAGGTGCTGGTCTCGGCCGCGCATGCGAAGACCTGGGGGCGCCACACGATCCTGACGTCGCTGCGATACGACGAGACGGTCAGCGGTGTCGCTCCGGTCGACAGCCTGTTCCGCATGGGCGGCTTCTTCGACCTCTCCGGCATCAGCCGCAACGAGCTCGCGGGCCAGCATGCCGTGCGCATCGGCGCGAGCTACTACCGGCGTATCGGCGATCTCGCGCTGTTCCCGGCGTTTGCGGGCGTGACGCTCGAGGTGGGCAACGTCTGGCAGTCGCGCGGCGACATCTCGCTGAACAGCAGCATCGTCGGCGGCTCGTTCTGGGCCGGCGTCAGCACGCCGGTCGGGCCGGTGTACGTGGGGTATGGGCGGGCGGAAGGCGGCCTCGATGCCTTCTACATTTCGCTCGGGCGCGTGTTCTGAGCAGGGATCGCAGGCAGATAAGGAAGCAGGAATCATGACTACGACGAGCCCCGGTGCGAACGGACTGGACAGCATGGACCTCGCGCACATGCTGCACCCGAACACCAACCTTGCGGCTCTGCATCGCGGCGGGCCTCTCGTGCTGGTTCGCGGCGACGGCATTCACGTCTGGGACAACCACGGCCGCCGCTACCTCGAGGCCATGGCGGGCCTCTGGTGCACGACGCTCGGTTACGGCGACGAAGAGCTCGCGCGCACGGCGTACGAGCAGATCAGGAAGCTGTCCTTCTCGCATCTCTTCACGGGCAAGAGCCACGAGTCTGCCGTGCTGCTGGCCGACAAGCTCGTGGGCATGGCGCCGTTCGCCGCATCACGCGTGTTCTTCGGCAACTCCGGCTCCGATGCCAACGACACACAGATCAAGCTCGTCTGGTACTACAACAATGCGATCGGGCGGCCGGCGAAGAAAAAGATCGTCGCGCGCCACAAGGGCTATCACGGCACCACGCTGGCGTCGGCCGGGCTCACGGGACTGCCGTCGTTCCACAAGCTCTTCGACGTGCCACTGCCGCAGATCCTGCACACCGAGGCGCCGTACTACTACCGCGGCGCCGAGCCCGGCGAGAGCGAGGAAGACTACGCCTCGCGACTCGCGCGCAGCCTCGAGGAACTGATCGTGCGCGAGGGGCCCGACACCGTGGCCGCGTTCATCGCCGAGCCCCTGATGGGCGTGGGCGGCGTGCTGCTGCCGCCGCGCACGTATTTCGAGAAGGTCCAGGCGGTGCTCGCGAAGTACGACGTCCTGCTGATCGACGACGAGGTCATCACGGGCTTCGGGCGCACCGGTGAACTGTGGGGCGCGCAGACGTTCGGCATGCGGCCCGACACGCTGTCGGCGGCGAAGGCGCTCTCGGCCGCGTATCTGCCGATCAGCGCGGTGCTCGTGCCGGAGTTCATGTACGCGCCGATGGTCGAGGCGAGCGGGCAGGTGGGTCTGTTCGGGCACGGCTTCACGTACTCCGGCCATCCGGTCAGCGCGGCCGTGGCGCTGCGCGCGCTGCAGATCTACGAGGAGCGCAATCTCTACGGGCACGTGCGCGCCGTCGCGCCGCAGTTCCAGCAGCGGTTGAAGGCGCTGGCAGCGCATCCGCTCGTCGGCGACGCGCGCGGCGTCGGCCTGCTCGGCGCCTGCGAGCTCGTGCAGAACAAGGCCACGAAGGCCGCGTTCGACGCGAAGCTCGCCGTCGGCGCGAAGTGCATGCAGCTGTGCCAGGAGCGCGGGCTCATCGTGCGCGCCGTCGGCGATTCGATCGCCGTGTGCCCGCCGTACATCGTGACGCCGGAGCAGATCGACGAGATCTTCACGCTGCTGGCGCAGGGGCTCGACGACACGCTCGCCTGGGCGCGCAAGGAGCGCCTCGTCTGAAGCCGCGCGCGATGACACGAGCCAAGGTCTTCTACGTTCTCGCCCTCGTCGCGCACGCACTCGGCTGGGTCCTGCCGGTCATTCGCGACCAGCAGCGCGTCTACCGTGGCGTGCACGCGTTCCGCGTGGCCCTGAGTCCGCTCTGGCCGTACGAGCACTTCCGCCTGCCGGGCGGTTACACGATGTGGCTCAGCGTCGCGAGCGGCCTGACGAACGTCGTGTTCGTCGCGATGGCCGTCTACCTCTGGCGGTTCGTGGCCCGCGGTGCCGGCAGCCGGCTCGCGGCGTTCGTGCTCGGCGCGGCGGCGCTGCTGAACCTGCACTGGACGTTCACGTTGCAGGGCAGCGCGGCCGAGCTCGAGCTCGGGTACCACGTCTGGGTCATCTCGTTCGTACTGCTCCTGCTGGCGGTCCACCCCGCGATGGTGGCCCGCGCACGCGTGGGCCCCGGCACGAGTTGACATAAGACCGGCCGTTTGACAGGCCCGGTGATGTCGATATGATATCACTCGAATATCAATCGAGCCGGGAGTCGACCATGCCAGTTCAACCTGCAAAGGACGCCACCTACGAGAAGCCCGTCGAGGTCATCAGCGGCTGGCCGGTCCTGTTCATCGGGATCGCGCTGCTGCTCGGCGCCGTCGCCTTCGTGTTCACGGGGCCGGGGCTGCCGCCGCTGCGGATCGTTGCCGCGGCGGCATTCAGCGCGCTCGTGGTGTTTCTGCTGACCGGGCTGTTCTCGTTGCAGCCGAACGAGGCGCGCGTGCTGATCCTGTTCGGCGACTACAAGGGCACCGTGCGCAAGAGCGGCTTCCATTGGGCGAACCCGTTCTACGCGAGCAATCGCGGCAAGGTTCCGTGGGGCGTCGCGCCGCCGCAGGATCCGAAGGCGGGGACGCGCATCGGTCCCGGCGCCGGCGGCATCGTCTACAAGCCGCTGAAGGCCACGATCTCGCTGCGCGCGCGCAACTTCAACAGCGACAAGCTGAAGGTCAACGACAAACGCGGCAATCCGGTCGAGATCGCCGCCGTCATCGTCTGGCGCGTCGATGACACGGCGCAGGCCGCGTTCGACGTCGAGGACTTCGAGAGCTACGTGACGGTGCAGAGCGAGGCGGCCATCCGCAGCGTCGCGAGCACGTACGCTTACGATCAGGGCGAAGAGGACGAAGTCACGCTGCGTGGCGGTGGCGACGAGGTTTCGCACGAGCTGAAGAAGGAGCTCGAGAAGCGCCTTGCGAAGGCCGGCGTGGTGGTCGAGGAGGCGCGCCTGACGCATCTCGCGTACGCGCCCGAGATCGCACACGCCATGCTGCGGCGCCAGCAGGCAGAAGCCGTGATCGCGGCACGGCAGAAGATCGTGCTCGGCGCCGTCAGCATGGTCGACATGGCGCTGCGCGAGCTCGACCACAAACAGGTCGTGAAGCTCGACGAGGAGCGCAAGGCCGCGATGGTCAGCAATCTGCTCGTGGTGCTCTGCGGCACGGAAGAAGCCGCGCCGGTCATCAACACGGGCACGCTGTACGGCTGATCGTGGCGGAAGAGCGCAAGTCGTTCCTGCTGCGGCTGCCACCCGAGCTCTGGAAAGAGATCGAGAAGTGGGCGGCCGACGAGCTGCGCAGCGTCAACGGCCAGATCGAGTACCTGCTGCGGCAGGCCGTCCGCGAGCGCAAAGGGAGCCACAAGCCGGACGGGAGGGCGGGCGGCGAGTCCTGAGGGCGGGCGCGGCCCTTTGCCGCGCCCGCGGCACCGCGCTTCAGAGTGCGCGCAGTCCTTCGGTCAGCTCGATCGTCGTGCCCCACGGATCGGTCAGGAACGCGAGCCCGAAGCCGGACGGCAGCGTCGAATAGGGCCGATCGAACTTGACGCCCGCCGCTTCGAGCCGCTTGCAGAACGCGGCGAGGCCCTGCACCTCGAAGCCGATGTGATCGAGCATGCGCCCGCGCGTGGGCGCCTTCGCGGCCGCGACGCCCGAGATGTTGATGTTGATGCCCGGCAGATCGACGGCGTCGTAGTGCCAGCGCTTGCCGCGAACGCCGCCGAAGGTCTTCGCGTACCACTCCTTGGCCGCCGCGACCTGGTCCTCGGGCACGTTCAGGTGAATGTGATGCGCGACGATCGGCCCCACGAGCTTGCGGTTGTGGCGCTCCGCGAATGCGTCCGTGCCGCCGCCGTCGATCGTGAAGCCGAGATTCGTCGCGAGGCCGTCGTCGAACAGCTCGATGCGCTCGCCCTCCGGCGTGTACGTGGAACCGACGCCCGGCACTTCCTTGTTGAGCTCGACCTTGAAGCCCTTCTTCTCGAGCGCCGCGATCGACTGCACGCGGAACGCGACGTGGTTCACCACCGAGCCCTCGGTGCCGCCGTTCGACTCGCCCTGCCGCAGCAGCACCACGACGTCGGGCAGCGAAACGCCTTCCGTGGTGCCATTGAACAGAACCGGCTTGCCGCCGAGCGCGACCCAGAACGCCTTGTTCGCGGCGACGTCGCGAACGACATAGTGCAGGTGGCCCATGGCGACGCCCGCAGCGTTCGGACGCGACAGTTGTGCCGGCGCAGGCCCGGTCGCGGTCAGCAACGCGACGAAGGCGAGGAACGACGAAAGCGATCGCAGCATGGCGTTTCTCCGGCCCGTGTGCCGTGATTGTACCGGTGGTTGCGCGGCGCCGCGCCATGCCCCTCGGCGGGCTTTCCGGTATCATCGCCGCGTCATTATCACCGACTCCAGGGCAAGCCCATGGGCTTCACGACGAAGCAGATTCACGCCGGCGTCACGCCGGACCCGGTCACCGGCGCCATCCTGACGCCGATCTATCAGTCGACGACGTTCGTGCAGGACTCCGTCGACCAGTACCTGTCGAAGGGCTATTCGTACTCGCGCAGCGGCAATCCCACGGTCCGTGCGCTCGAGCAGAAGATCGCGGTCCTCGAGAACGGCTACAGCGCCACCTGCTACTCGACCGGCATGGCGGCCGAGCAGGTGGTCTTGCAGGCCACGCTGTCCGCCGGCGATCACGCCATCGTGTCCGACGTGGCGTACGGCGGCACGTACCGGATCTGCGCGAAGATCTACTCGCGCTTCGGCGTGGAGTTCAGCTTCGTTGACACCGCAAATCCCGATGCGGTGGCCAAGGCCGTGCGCAAGAACACGAGGCTGATCTTCACGGAGACGCCGGCCAATCCGACGCTGAAGCTCACGGACATCGCCGCGATCTCGGAGATCGCGCGGAAGCACGGCATCGTGCACGCGGTCGACAACACGTTCCTGACGCCGTACTACCAGCGGCCGCTCGAACTCGGCGCCAACATCTCGGTGCACAGCACGACGAAGTATTTCGACGGCCACAACGCCACCACGGGCGGTGCGGTGATCGTCGACAGCAAGGAGCTCGAGGAGAAGGTGCGGTTCCACCAGAACGCGACGGGCGTGATCATGTCGCCGTTCGTGGCCTGGCTCACGATGCAGGGCACCAAGACGTTGTCCATCCGGCTCGAGCGACAGTCGAAGAACGCGCAGGCCATCGCGGAGTTCCTCGAGTCGCAGCCGAAGGTCACGACGGTGCGCTATCCGGGGCTCAAGAGCTTCCCGCAGCACGATCTCGCGAAGAAGCAGGCCAGCGGCTTCGGCGCGATGATCTGGTTCGAAGTCGCGGGCGGCGCGCCCGCAGGCAAGAAGCTCATGGACTCGGTCAAGCTCTGTACGCTTGCCGAGAATCTGGGCTCGGTCGAGACGCTGATCACGCACCCGGTCACGATGACGCACGCCGTCATGTCGAAGGCCGAGCGCGAAGCCGTCGGTATCACGGACGGACTCGTGCGGCTGTCCGTGGGGCTCGAGGACGTCGAGGATCTGATCGCCGACCTGCGCGAGGCGCTCGCGAAAATCTGAGCGCGCACGCGCCACTGCCATGAAGAAGCAAACGCGAGTCACCCATCCGCGCGGCATCAAGCTGCTCGAAGGCAACGAGGCCGTCGTCTCGCCGGTGTATCGGTCGGTGAAGTTCACCTATCCGACGCTCGCGGCGTCGCTGACGGCCGAGGCCAAGGAGCACGGCTTCGACTACACGCGCGACTCGAATCCGACTACGCGCGAGCTCGAGCTGCTCGTGGCCGAGTTGCAGGACCGCGACGACGCGATCGCAGTGGGTTCCGGCATGGCGGCCATCTGGCTCGCGCTGCTCGGCAGTCTCGAGGCGGGCGACCGCGTCGTGATCTTCGTGGAGTCGTACAGGCCTAATCGCGTGGCCGTGCGGCGGTTCCTGCCGAAGCTCGGCATCGAGTTCGTGATGCTGAGCGTGCACGATCTCACGGCCATCGACCGCGAGTTCGCCCACGAGAAGACGAAGCTCGTGCTGTTCGAGGCGCCCACGAATCCGATGCTGCAGGTGCCCGATCTCGAAGCCATCGTCGCGCTCGCGAAGAAGCACGACGTGGTCACGGTGCTCGACAACACGTTCGCCGGCCTGCACAACCATGGCCGCTACGACATCGATTTCTTCGTGCACAGCATGACGAAGTACGCGAACGGCCATGGCGATGTCATGGGCGGCATCGTGATCGGCGAGAAGAAGCGCATCCGCGCGATCAAGCCGCTGTCCGTGAACATGGGCGCCACGCTCGATCCGGGTGCGGCCTACCTGATGCTGCGCGGTCTCAAGACCTACTACCTGCGTTACGAGCGGCATTCGGCGAACGCGCTCGCGATCGCGCAGTACCTCCTCAAGCGCAAGGAAGTCGCGCGCGTGATCTATCCGGGTCTGCCGAGCGATCCCGGGCACGCGCTCGCGAGCAAGCAGATGAGCGACTTCGGCGGCGTGCTGACTTTGGACTTGAACGCGAACGAACAGCAGACGTGGGCGTTCATCGACGCGCTCGATCTGTTCGTGACGACAGCGAGCCTGGGCTCGACGGATTCGCTCGTGTCGCCGGTGAAACTCTTCCTCGGCAGCGATTTGAGCGCCGAAGAGCAGGCTCGCGCGCAGATCAGGGAATCGACCGTGCGATTCGCCGTCGGCATCGAGCACGTCGACGATCTGATCGCCGACATCGACCAGGCCCTGCGCAAGACCTTCGGCTGACGCGCGTTGAAGACGGTGGCAGACGACCGTGGTCTGGCGCCGGCCTGCGATGGCCGCACCGGGACCGCCGTGAATACATCCCTGTAGGCTGCGTCGGCGACATCCTGTCGCCGACCCTCCCGGCGCAGACGCGATGCGCCGGTGCGATGACGAAGAAAGGAACGAAGCCGCTACGCGGACAGGAATCGCCGTGCTCGGCCGAGCGCCATCAGCGGGAAATAGTGGCGATACATGTTGTAGTTCAGCATGAACCCGCGCTGCAGCTCGGTGCCTTGTGCGATGCGCTCGAGCGTCTTCTTGTCGCGGAAGTCCATGCGCGCGCCGAAACCGTAGCCCGGGAAGCCCGTACCCGTGTAGTACGGCTCGTCCCACGTGCCGTCGTCGCGCTGCGTGACGACGAGAAAGCCGATGCCGCGCCGGATCGCGCGCTCGTAGTCCCGGCTCCCGGTGGCGACCAGCGCGAGCAACGCCCAGCCCGTCTGCGACGCCGTGCTCGGGCCCTTGCCGCGCAGGCTGTCGTCCATGTACGACGCGCACGTCTCGCCCCAGCCGCCGTCGGCGTTCTGGTGCGCGACGAGCCAGTCGGCCGCGCTGCGCACGTATGGCTGCGACATGTCCTCGCGGATCGCGGCCAGCGCGGGCAGCACGGCCGCGGTGCCGTAGACGTGATTCACGCCCCAGCGCCCGAACCAGCTGCCGTCGCTCTCCTGCTCGGAGCGCAGGAACTGGTACGCGCGCGCGACCGCCGGGTGCTGCCGGTCGAAACCGAGCAGGCCGAGCGCCTCCAGCACGTGCGCCGTGACGTCGGCCGACGCCGGATCGAGCGCTTCGCCGAAGTCGCAGAACGGGATCTTGGTCAGGATCTCGTGGTTGTTGTCCTTGTCGAACGCCGCCCAGCCGCCGTTGCTCGACTGCATGGCGAGCGTCCAGCCGAGGGCGCGATCGATCACGGCCCGGATCCGCGGCTCGTCGAGCAGCGTGCGCGGCAGCCGTGCGAGCACGATCAGCGCGACGGCGGTGTCGTCGATGTCGGGGTAATGCAGGTTCGCGCGCTCGAACGCCCAGCCGCTCGGCTCGACGCCTTTGACCTTCTTCGACCAGTCGCCGTAGTAACGCACCTCGTTGCGCAGGAGCCACTCGAGCGCACGCTGCATACCCGGCGTGAACTCGCGATCGCAGTCCTGCATCGCGAGCAGCGACAGCAAGGTGTCCCACACCGGCGATTCGCTGGCCTGGATGTGCAGCGTGCCGCCGCGCTCGTACGACCAGTGGCTGTCGAGGGCCGCGAGACCTTTCGCCATGACCGGGTGCTGCAGCGTGTAGCCCTCGACGTTCAGCGCCATGAGGCTGTAAATCCAGGGCGGCTGGATGCCGCCCCAGGCGCCGTCCGCGTCCTGGTGACGCACGATCCAGCCGAGGCATGCGTTGATGGCCATCTCGCGGCCCGGCGTGAAGCCGAGCTGCTGGTACATGTGCAGGAAGCGGTCGGAGAGCAGGAACAGGCGCCGCCACGACCACCAGGGGCCGCGTTTCGGCAGACTGTAGTCCATGCGGTCCCGGCCTTCGGGGAACAGCTCGTCGAGGCGGCGCTCCGGCGGCAGCGGGCGCACGGCGCGGCGCGCCGACAGCACGGCCAGCGGTATCAGCGTCGCGCGCGCCCAGCTCGCGAAGTTGTAGATGTTGAACCACCAGCGCGGATTCGCGATGACCTCCGGCGGCAGGTTCGGCGTCGCGCTCCAGGGCCACTCGCCGAGCAGCGCGAGCCAGTAGCGCGTGAACACACGGATGCCGCGCAGGCCGCCGTGCGCGAAGATCCACTCGCGCGCGCGGACCAGCGGCTCCTCCTCGGCGCGCATGCCGACGCTGCGCAACGCGGCATAGCACTCGACCGTGCTGTTGATGTCGCCTTGTGGCGCCTGGTAGTAGCTCTCCCACGAGCCATCCGGCCGCTGGGCCTTCAGCAGCGTGGCCACGATGTCCTGCTGGCGCGGGTGGCGGTAGCCGAGGAAGTGCATGGCGAGCAGCCACTCGGCTTCCATCGAGTAGTTGGACTCGAGCATGCCCACCCAGAACCCTTCGGCCTTCTGCTCGCCGTCGAGCCACGCGATGGCTTTCGCGATCGCGGCGTCGACTTTGAGTGCCGGTTGTTCCAGGGCTCGTGGAGCGGAAACGGCCATATCCCGCAGGCAATGGAAACGACGCGGCATTATCGCACAGCCTCGTAGGAGGCGTTCGCCGCCCGCTTGCGGAGGCGCGGCGGATGGCCGAGCATGCCGCGTTCTTGCGCCCGGAGGGTTGCCGATGCCAGCACTGCGCACCGCCGCGTCACTCGCCGCGACCGCGATTCTTGCGGGCTGCGCCGTGCTGACGGCCGATGGCGACCGCCTGTCTCTGACCTCGCCGGAGTTCCGGGCCTACGTGGAGCGCGTGTTCCGTGAGCAGAACAAGGTGGCCGATCGGTTCGCGTTCGCGCTCGAGGATGCGGCCAATCCGCCGGCGGAGGTCGCGGCGGCCGAGCAGTCGCTGCTGACGGCGTGCTCGGATCTGAACCAGCTGGCGACGGCGCGCCGGGACGAACGGCGACTCAGCCTGCGCCAGCGCTCGGCCGCGGCGCGCAGCGTGCCGGAGTGCGAGAGGACGATGCGCGCGAGCGCCGCCGCGCTCGACACGTGGCGCGCGGTGCGCCGCTAGGGCAGCAGCCGGCCAACGGCGACCAGGTGCTGTCGATAGTACGGCGTATCGAGGCTCGCGACCGCGACGCGCTCGCCGCTGGCCGGCGCGTGGACGAACCGGCCGTCACCGAGGTAGATGCCGACGTGCGAGA
Source organism: Gammaproteobacteria bacterium (assembly GCA_035548835.1). GTDB lineage: Bacteria > Pseudomonadota > Gammaproteobacteria > Steroidobacterales > Rariloculaceae > FEN-1219. The sequence continues at coordinate 132,030 of DASZSB010000148.1, forward strand.
GTTTCGCCTCGTCCTGGAAGAACATCAGATCGCCGGCCCCTGCGTTGCCCAGAGAGATCTTGCGCACCGCCCGGAACAGCTCCTGCGACGTGCGCGGCACTCTGTAGCCCGCCTGCGCGTAGGTGTAGAACACGAGGCCGCTGCAGTCGAAGCCTTCGTCGGGCTTCGTGCCGCCGTAGCGGTACTTCGCTCCGACGAGATCGCGCGCCAGCTCGGCGATGGCCGTGCCCACATGGGTTTCCGCCGCGCGCGGCTCGACGCGTACCCGTTCGGGAGCGCGGGCAGCGGGCGCCGGCGGGGCGCTGGCGCAGCCGGTTACGGCGGTCGTCAGCGCCGCGAGCAGCGCGACCGCGGGGACCCTCGGGCTCGGTAAGGTGCGGAGCATGCGTGCCATCCTGGCGCTGGCCGGCTGAATCCATCCTGAATCGGCGGGTCATTGTCGGCACCGCCGCGCCGCGCGTCGCAGCCGAAGCTCACAAAAAAACCGCGCCGGGCGCCGACGGCGGCGTCAGGCCTTTGCGAGCCACGGCGGCGGCGGCAGGCCTTTGCTCTTCAGGAACTCCGGATTGAACAGCTTCGAGTGGTAGCGCGCTCCCGAGTCGCAGAGCACGGTCACGATCGTCTTGCCGGGCCCGAGCTGGCGGGCCAGCTTGATGGCGCCGGCCACGTTGATGCCGCTCGATCCGCCGAGCAGCAGGCCTTCGTGCTCGAGCAGGTCGTAGAGCACCGGCAGCATCTCCGTATCCGGCACCTGCACGGCGTCGTCGATCTTGGCGCCATCGAGGTTGCCCGTGACCCGGCCCTGGCCGATACCCTCGCTGACCGAGCCGCCGGCGGAGGCCTTGACCTCGCCGGTCTTGACCCAGTTGTACACCGCCGCGCCCAAGGGGTCCGCGGCGGCGGTCACGACGCGTGGATTGCGCTGCTTCAGGTAGGCGCTGACGCCCGCCAGCGTGCCGCCGGTGCCGACGGCGCAGAAGAACGCGTCGACCGTGCCATTCGTCTGCTCCCAGATCTCGGGACCCGTGCTGGCCGTGTGGCCGTCACGGTTTGCCTGGTTGTCCCACTGGTTCGCGTACAGCACGCCGTGCGGCTCGGTGGCTTCGAGCTCTTTGGCCGTGCGCGCCGCGACGTGCACGTAGTTGTTCGGGTCCTTGTACGGTACGGCCGGCACCTCACGCAGCTCGGCGCCGCACAGCCGCAGCATGTCCTTCTTCTCCTGCGACTGAGTGTTCGGCATCAGTATCAGCGTGCGGTAGCCGCGCGAGCGCCCGACCAGCGCGAGACCGATGCCCGTGTTGCCCGCGGTGCCTTCCACGATCAGGCCTCCGGGCTCGAGCAGGCCTCGCCGCTCGGCGTCGAGCACCATGAACTTGGCCGCCCGGTCCTTGACCGAGCCGCCGGGATTCACGAACTCGGCCTTGCCGAGGATGGTGCAGCCGGTCAGCTCCGAGGCGCGACGCAGCTTGATCAACGGTGTGTTGCCGACGGCGTCGACGAAGTCGTTACGAATGTTCATGGCGCAAGGCGACGGAGTTACTTGGCTACGACGGTGATCGTGATCTTCTCCGAGCGCACCGGCGGCTGGTGTGGAACGTGCGCGGCGTCGCCCAGCACGAGCTGCAGCGTGTGCCGGCCGGGCTCGAGAGTGAGCTCGGTCTCCGTCTGGCCCAGGCCGAAATGCCTGTGGTTCGCGTCGTTCGGGATCGGCAGGTTGTCCGGCGGCAGCTCGGCCACGTCGATCAGCAGGTGATGGTGGCCGGTATTCGGTGCCGTGACGCCCGCGGGCGCGACTCCCATGCCGCGCAAGCCAAAGCGAACCGTGAACGGTGAGGTCACGGTGGCGCCGTCGGTGGGCGAGAGAAAGTACTCCATCGCGCCATCCGGCGAGGCCGTGCGCGGCAACGCCGCCGGGGCCGTTTCCTGGGCGGGTCCCAGGACCGGCAGAGCCAATAGAAGGAGGCCGCAGAACGATGTTATCTTGCGCACGTGGTCGCCCCTGTTGCGTGGTGGACTGTCGTTCGAAGTGCGCACGCATCTTAGCAGGAGCCGCGCGTCGTCAACGCGAACGAGCCCGCGAGCGTTATGCAATCACTTCGGCCGACGGGGCCCCGCCGTGTTTACAGTGAACTTCGGCGCGACCGTGTGTAACTAAGAGGCATCCCCGCCGCCACTCGCACGCTGAAACGCCTGTCGATCGGCAGCGAAACATTCGAGGTGACCCATGGGACGGACGCTTGTGCGCGGCTTGCTGGTCGGCGGAATGTTCGCGGGCCTGCTGGCCTGCAGCACCCAGTCGCAGGTCGGCCCGTCCGGTGGCGCCAGCTTGCCCATGCCGTCGACCGGCTCCTCGGGCGGCGGCATGCAGAGTGGTGGCGGCTCGTCCGGGGGAGGTTCCTCGGGCGGCGGCATGCAGAGCGGTGGCGGCTCGTCCGGGGGAGGTTCCTCGGGTGGCGGCATGCAGAGCGGCGGCGGCTCGTCCGGGGGAGGTTCCTCGGGCGGCGGCATGCAGAGCGGCGGCGGCTCGTCCGGGGGCGGATCCTCGGGCGGCGGTATGCAGAGCGGCGGTGGCTCCCTGGGTGGTGGCGCGGCCGGGGGCGGTGCCACTGCCGGTGGCGGTTCAAGCGGGGGCGCGGCGGGCGGCGGCCTGCCGGGCGCGTCCGGCGGCGGTGTGCCCGGTGCCGCCGGTGGTGGCGCGTCCGGCTCCTCGGGTGGCGGGCTGCCCGGAGCCTCATCGGCGGGCGGTGGCTTGCCAGGAGCTTCCGGTGGCGGTCTCCCGGGTTCGAGCGGTGGTGGCCTGCCGGGCGGCAGCTCGGCCGGTGGCGGCTCGATGGCGGGCGGCGGGTCGGTCGGGCCGGCGGGTGGCAGTGGCAGCCAGGGTGGCGGCGCGGCGGACGGCGGCTCCGGAGCGGGCACGGCCGGTTCGCGTAGCGGCGGCGGCGCGGCGGGGTCGACGGCGGGCCAGGGATCCGGTGGCGCAGGCGGCGCGACTGCAGGCGGCGGAACGATG
>DASZSB010000149.1:0-58953 GCA_035548835.1 Gammaproteobacteria bacterium
TCAGGTTTTGCATAATTGCGCAGATCCCGGCACCACCGCCCGATCCGACCGCCACGCCGAGATCTGCGCAATTATGCAAAACCTGACACCGCGCCCCCCCACCTCCCTGCCGGTGCTCGACATGCGCGGGTTCCTCGCGGAGCCGCACGGCGCCGCGGGGCGCGAGTTCGTGCACGCACTGCGGGAGGCCTGTCACGACCCCGGGTTCTGCTATCTCGTGGGTCACGGCGTGCCGCACGCGCTCGACGCCGCGATCATGGCCCGCGCCCGCGAGTTCTTCGCGCTGCCGGAAGCGGAGCGCCGCGCGCTCGCAATCGCAAACTCACCGCACTTCCGCGGCTACACCGTGCTCGGCGACGAGCGCACGAAAGGTGCAAGCGACTGGCGCGAGCAGATCGACGTCGGCCCCGAGGAGCCGGCCGCGCCCGTGAAGCCGGGCGACCCGGCCTGGCTGCGCCTGCGCGGCCCGAACCAGTGGCCCGCCCGACTGCCCGGATTCAAACCCGCGGCGCTCGCGTGGATGGCCGAAATGGACCGCGTCGGCGTCGCCGTGCTGCGAGCGCTCGCGCTCGGTCTCGGGCTGCAGATGAATCACTTCGACTCCGTCGTGCTGCCGCGCGGCGATCCGCACGCGAAGATCATCCGCTACCCACCGCAGCCGGCGCACGCGAACACGGACCAGGGCGTGGGCCTGCACCACGACTCGGGGCTCGTGTCGTTCGTGCTGCAGGACGACGTCGGCGGACTGCAGGTGCTTCGGGAGGGCACGCTCGTGGACGCCACGCCGTTGCCGCACTCCTACGTCATGAACCTCGGCGAGATGCTGCAGGCCGCGACATCGGGCTATTTGCGCGCGACGCCACATCGCGTGCAGAGCCCGCCGCCGGACAGGGAACGCCTGTCGATCGCGTACTTCTTCCACCCGCGGCTCGACAGCGTGTTCGCGCCGATCGCCTTGCCGCCCGAGCTGGCGGCGCAGGCGCGCGGCGGCCAGAACGCCGATCCGAACGATCCGGTCTTTGCAACGTTCGGCGACAACTATCTGAAGATCCGCCTGCGCTCGCACCGCGACGTGGCCGCCGCGCACTACGCCGATCTGCTGTAGCGCTCACACACGGCCGGAATCGGCCGGTATCGTCCGCGCGCGCCGCTGCGGTAGACTGCGTGCACGAAGACAGAACGGCCGTTTCTCGGGGGGCCCAGTGCCACTCACGCGTTTGGAGCACTACCTGGTGCTCAGCGACGACATTCAGAAGACCAGGGACTTCTACTGCAACGTGCTCGGCATGACCGAAGGCTTTCGGCCCGAGCTCGATTTTCCCGGCTACTGGCTCTACGTGGGCGACACGCCCTGTATCCACATTGGCGAATGGGCGGCTTACGCGGTCTGGACGAAGAAGGTCGGCATTCCCATCTCGTCGCGCGCGCCGGCGACCGGTCCTGTCGACCACATCGCCTTCAACGCCACCGGGTTCGACGAGATGCGCGCCCGCATCATCGATCTCGGCCTCCCCTTCAGCGAGAACGCGCTGGACGAGATCGGGCTCAAGCAGATTTTCACCCGCGATCCGAACGGCGTGCCGATCGAGATCAATTTCAGAAACTGAACGGAGACCTCACGAGTGAAGACCACGGACTTTGGATTCATCGGCGTCGGCCGAATGGGCGCGCACATGGCGCGGCGCATCTTGAAGTCGGGCGCGAGCCTGACGGTGTTCGACACGTCGAAGGAAGCGGTCGATGAGCTCGTGAAGAGCGGCGCACAGGCCGCGAGCTCGGCGCTCGAGGTCGCGAACGCCTCCGAGAAGGTCTTCCTGAGCCTGCCGACGCCGGACATCGTCACGAAGGTCTGCGAAGGGCTCACGGCGGCGAAGAAGGTCAGGATCGTCGCGGACTGCTCCACGACGGGCCCCGGCGGCGCGCGCATCGCGCAGGCCACGCTCGCGAAAGCGAACATCACCTACATCGACGCACCCGTCAGCGGCGGCATGGCCGGCGCGCGCGACGGCACGCTGGCCGTCATGGTGTCGGGCAAGCGTGCGGCGTACGAGCAGATCGAGTCGGGACTCAAGCAGTTCGGCAAGCTGTTCTTCGTCGGCGAAGGCGCGGGCCAGGCGCAGGTCATGAAACTCGCGAACAACATGATCGCCGCCGCCGTGATCGCGCTGTCGGCCGAGGTCATTGCCATGGGCACCAAGGCGGGACTCAATCCGCGCCAGATGTGCGAGATCATCAACGCCGGCAGCGGCCGCAACAGCGCGACGCAGGACAAGTTCCCGCGCTCGGTGCTGCCGGGCACGTTCGACTTCGGCTTCGCGACCGGCCTGTCCTGGAAGGACGTGCGCCTGTGCCTGCAGGAAGCCGAAGCCCAGGGCACGCCGATGCCCGTGGGCGCCGAGGTGTTCCAGATCCTCGGCATCACGAAGGCGAAATACGGCGCGGATTCCGACTTCACGTCGATCGCCAAGGTCTACGAAGAGTGGGCGGGCGTAGAGATGCGCGGCTGACGCATGGCGGCCACCGGCAAGACCGTCGCGCGTGACGAGCGGCCCCTCGCGGTCCGAATGGCGCACGCGCTCGACGCGTGCTCGTGGCAGAGCCTGACCCCGGAGGTCGTGGCCAAGGCGAAGCTTTGCCTGTACGACCTGTTCTCCTCGGCGCTCGGCGCCGCCGATCTGCCGTGGAGCCGGCAGGCGGCGGCCGTCGCCCGCGCGAACTCCGGCGGCGCGAAGCACGGCGCCGGCATCATCGGCACGGCCGACGTCGTGTCGGTGCAGGACGCGGCGTTCGCGAATGGCGTCATCGGCCACCAGCTGGTGCGCGACGACATGCACGTCGGCAGCGTGAGCCATCTCGGCACGGTGCTCGTGCCGGCGCTGCTCGCGCTCGCCGCGACGAAACAGGTCAGCGGCAAGGACTTCCTGACGGCGCTCGTGGCCGGCTACGAGGTCGGCGGCAAGCTCGGCCGCATGATCCTCGACGTCGAGGTGTCGAAGATCTTCCGGCCCACGGGCATCACGGGACCCGCGGCCGCGGCCGCGGCGGGCGCGAAGCTGCTCGGGCTGAATCCGGAGCAGACGGCCACCGCACTCGCGCTCGGCGTGAACTCGGCGGCCGGCTACAACGAGTGGGCCGCGACCGGCGGCAGCGAGATGTTCTTCCACACGGGCCTCGCGGCGCGCAGCGCCGTCACGGCCGTGCAGCTCGCCGCCGAGGGCGCGTACGCGTCGCGCACGGCCATCGACGGCGAAGCCGGCATCCTCGCGGCGTTCCACAAGTCGCTGCAGCCCACCGTCCCCGAACTCTTCGCGGACCGGCCCGAGATCCTCGCGGTGTTCTTCAAGCCCGTGCCTGCCTGCAACTTCGCGCAGTCGCCCGCGCAGGCGGCACTCGCGATCGCGCGCCGCAAGAAACTGCGCGCGGCGGACATCGAGCGCGTGACGGTGCACGTCACGCGCGCAGCGGCGCTGTACCCCGGCTGCAACGTCAGCGGGCCGTTCGAGCACATCCTGCAGGCAAAGATGAGCATTCACTACAACGTGGCCGCCGCACTGGTCCATGGCGATTTCGCCGAGCGCAACTACGTGCCGCAGCAGAATTCGGACGTGCTCAAGGTGGCCACGCTCGTGCGGCTCGACGTCGATGCCGATCTCACGAAGGCTTTCCCCGGCAAGCAGGGCGCGGGCGTGACCGTGCAGACGCGCGCCGGCGACGTGCTCGAGGAGCGCGTGGACGACGTGGTGCCGACGGAAGCCACGGGCGTGCGCGAGCGCTTCGTCGCAGCCGCAGCCGAGCGGCTCGGCCAGAAACGCGCGAAAGAGCTCGACCGCGTGATCGCCACGCTCGAAACGGTCACCGACGCTGGCGAGCTGACCCGACTCGCAACGCTCGAGCGCACGTGACACGGACGCCGGCGCGTGGACGCGCCCGCGTTGCTCAGTGCTTCAGGTTCTTGAGCACGCTGTCGAAATCGAAATTCAGGTCGCTGTCCTCGACCTTGGCCGGCACATAGGGCCGCAGGAATCCCGCGTGGCACGCGTCGCACGTCGCCCGCAGCTCGAGCGCGCCCTGCTTCAGCTCGGCCGGCGTGCGCATCTTCGCCACGTCCTCGGCTTTCTCGTGCGTGGCCACCGCCAGCTTCTCGAACGCATCCCAGTTCTTCCAGATCGGCGGCAGCGCCAGCGTCTTCGGCTCTGCGGCCTTCGGGTCGTAGAGATTCGTGGTCGGCGGAAACAGGTGGGGTATCGCGAGCATCATCTGTGACACCGTCTGCGCGATCGACCGTAGCTCGTCGGGATCGGCCGGCTCGCCGATCGTGTACGAATCGAGCGGGCGCATGATGCGCTCCATCTCCACCATGAGCGCCTCGCGCGCCTCGATCAGCTCCTCGGGTTCGGTAAGGCCCGTCCAACCCGGCCCGGCCGTCGGCGCCGGATCGGCGGCCAGCACCGCGCCCGTTGTGGCTGCTGCGAGTGCCAGCGCTGCTATGTAGACTCTCATACGTACCTCCACTCCGCGGGCCTGTTCCGAATGGTCTTGCCGGCGCGTGCGCATTGCAAGGTCCCGCGGCCTCGGGAAAGCCGCGCTTGACGCGCGGCGAAATCCGTTGTCCACGACCGCACGCGCCCGTCGGCTAGAATGCGGCCACGAAACGCCTGCGATGAAGGGGCTCCGCGTGCCGACGACCCGTTTCACGCTGATCTGCGGGCTGCTGCTCGCGCTGTATGCCTGCAGTGCCCCTGGCGAGCCGCAACACCCCACGCTCGCGACCGGCCTGTCGCCCGCCGCCTGCGTCGCCGCGGCGGCGGCAGGAACCGACCCCGATGCCGCGCGCTGCCCCGCCTACCTGCGAAGCGCGGTCGCCGACGCGCGCGCGACCTGCAGCGAGGCAGGCGGCAGGCTCGAAGGCGCCGATCAGGCCGAGGTGTGGCAACTCGACGTCGACGACGACGGCCAGGACGAGGTTGCGTTCGAGATGAACGGCAACGTGACCTGCGTCGACGCCTACAGCCTGTTCGAATGCGGCAGCCTCGGTTGCCCGAAGACGCTGTACACGAACTCGGGCGGTGCGTGGGAAGCGATCGGAGATCTGTTCGCGTTCGGGCCCGAGAGCGTCGACGTCACGGACCAGCGCATCGGCGGTCACCGCACGTTGCGCGCGTGCCGCGACGGCCCGCCCTGCGTCGAGTTCTGGTTCTACGAGTGGCGCGGCGGGCAATACGAGCGCACGCGGCTCGACGTGCGCGGCTTCCCGGTGGACTTTGCGAATACCGCGCACGGGCTGCGGCCGCTGCTCGCCGAGACGGACCTGAAGGCCATGCCGTCCGCCCAGGCGGAATCCGTCGGCCGCTACGAGGCGGGAACCGACGTGGCCATCATCGGCACCACGACCAACGGCTTCTACTACGTGTCGCCCTGCAACGCCTGCGTGTCGGGTTTCGTTCCGACTTCCGGCGTTCGCCCGCAGTAGCCCCCCTGGCGCGAGGCCGGCCCCGACGACAGACTGAAGACCCCGGCTCGTCCCGGACAGGACGGTTCGATCGATTTGGGCCGATGTGACAACTACCCGACACATCGGCAGCCCCATTTCGGTGCGGATTCCGTCATCATAGGCCCCGGAACTATTTGTATCCTGCAACGATCCTTGCAAGCGTCTGGAACAGTTGCAGTCGAAAGAGCCGACATGCCGAACCCGAAAGTGAGCAGCATCGATGCCACGTGGACCGCGGCGGCGCGCGCGGAGCTGGAGCGCTTCGTAGCCACCTCCAGAATCGCCGGCGGCGTGCTGTCGCTTGCCAAGAAGGACGACGTCCCCGAGGGCAGCCGCTGGCTCTACGCCGTGTACTCCGGCGAGCGCATCCAGCCGATGCAGGCCGCGCTCGCCAAGCACGGCTACCCGCTGCTGTACGCCCTGGACGGCATCACGGTCGCCGTTTCGAACTCGAATCACATCCGGGAGCTCGACGGCACCGTGATCGACCTCGACGGCCCGGGCTACCTGCTCGTGCGGCCGCACGCCACGGCGCCTGCGCCGCGCTGACGCCCGCGCGCCGCCGCGATTCCGGCATTCGGTTTAACATACGCGCGCGGCGCACGCCGCGCCGCCACCGATAACGCCAAAGGAATCGCTATGAACAAGGAACTCTTCGAGAAAGGCCTCGCCATCCGCAAATCCGTCATCGGCGCCGAGTTCGTCGACAAGGCGCTCGCCTCGGCCGACGACTTCAACATGCCGCTGCAGGAGCTCGTGACGGAGTACTGCTGGGGCGCCGTATGGGGCCGCGAAGGTCTGTCGAAGAAGACGCGCAGCCTGCTGAACATCGCGATGCTGTCGGTGCTGAACCGCCCGCACGAGCTCAAGGTCCACACGAAAGGCGCCATCAAGAACGGTGCGACGAAGGACGAGATCCGCGAGGTCCTGATGCAGGTCGCGATCTACGCCGGCGTGCCGTGCGCCGTCGACTCGTTCCGCATCGCGAAAGAAGCGCTGGGCGAGCTCGAGAAGAAGTAGTTCCCGCGAGGGGCGCGCCGGTGCTACGCCGGCGCGTCCTCCACGCGGCCGTCGGCGTGCCGCGCAAACCGGCCGCGCTCCCGCGCGTGCACCGGGTCGTCCGCCGCGAACGGCCAGCCGCCGAACTGCGTGCGCTGGTAGTCGCGGAAAGCGGTTTCGAGCTCGGCCCGCGTGTTCATGACGAACGGGCCGTACTGGGCCACGGGCTCGCCGATCGGCCGGCCCTGCATCAGCAGGAACTCCACCCTGCCCTCGACGGCTGCCAGCGGCACCGGCTGATCGGCCGCGAGGTCGACAGCCGCGTGCTGCGCCAGCCCGCGGCCCGCGATTCCGGCTTTCGCGCCCGAGAAGAAATACAGCGTCCGGGCCGTGCGGCTGCTCTTCGCCGCCGGCAGCGTCCATTCGGCACCCGGCGCCATCGAGATCAGCCAGATGGCCACGTCGGCCTCCGGGTTCGCGGCCCACGAGTCCGGCGGTGGCGCCGGCGGCGTGAGGCCTTCGAGCGCACCCGCGACGAGCGTGACCTCGACGCCCTCGGCGGGCCGGTACCTCGGCACGTCGCGGTCCCAGAACATCGTGAAGTACGGCGCCGCGAACTTCGACTTCGCCGGCAGGTTCAGCCAGATCTGGAACAGCTCGAGTCGATTCGGCTTCTTGGCCTCGAGCAGCGGAAACATCTCCGAGTGCACGATGCCGGCGCCGGCCGTGAGCCACTGCACGTCGCCGCGGCCGAACCGGGCCGTGGCGCCCAGCGAGTCCGAATGATCGATGAAGCCTTCGCGCACGAACGTCACGGTCTCGAAGCCGCGGTGCGGATGCTGCGGGAAGCCCGGTACGGTGTGGCCGTGATACATGCGCCAGCCGTCCTTGCCCGCGAAATCCTGGCCCATGTCGCGGCCGGCCAGCGACGCGGCCGGACCGAGCCGGTCGTTGCCGTGCGGGTAGAGATCGACGTGATGCACGCAGACCAGGAACGGATCCCGTGTCTGCCACGGGAAAGAGAGCGCAGCGGCGCCGAGAATGGGATCGTTGCTCATGGCGCGATCGTAGGAACGCCGCGCGGGGGTGTCAAACGGTGCGGCCCCGACCTATAGTCGGCGCAGCGTCGGCGCCGCCGGCGGCTCACGATCGGAACAACAGGGGGGATTCCGCCATGCGCATCCGCGCCACCGCGCTCGCGCTGCTGCTCGCAGCCACCGTCGGTTACGCCGCCGAGCCCGTCGTCGAAACGCGGGATCAGGCCGCGCTGCTCACGAGCAGCGATCCGCAGCTCGCCGCGAACAAGAAGCTCGTCTACGACATGTGGCGCACGTTCATCAACGCGTATCACGTGGATGAAGCCGGCAAGTTCCTGGCGCCGGAGTATCACCAGCACAACCCCAACGCGGGCACGGGGCTCGCGGGCGTCATCGACTACTTCAAGTCGCTGAACCTGAAGGCCACGCCCGTGCCCGACAGGATCACGAACAAGGTCGTGTCGATCGTCGCGGAGCGCGACCTCGTCGTCGTGTCGCTCGTGAGCGAGCTGAAGGACAAGGACGGCAAGCCGTACACGACGACGTGGTTCGACATGTACCGCATCGCGAACGGCAAGATCGTCGAGCACTGGGACTCGGCGCTGAAGGGCGTGGTGCCTTAAGCCCCGCAGCGGGAGCCGCTTCTGCAACGCCATCTGATGCTGATCGGCGGCGAGCGTGTCGCCGCGGCCTCGGGCCAGTGGCTCGAGTCGTTCAATCCCTGCACGGGCGCGCCTTGGGCGCTGATTCCGCGCGGCGCGGCGGCCGACGTCGATCGGGCCGTCACGGCGGCACACGCCGCGTTCCGCAGCCGCGAATGGCGCAGCCTCACCGCCACGGCCCGCGGCAAGCTGCTGCTGAAGCTCGCGGACCTGATCGCGGCGCGCGCCGACGAGCTTGCCGTCATCGAGACCACGGACAACGGCAAGCTGCTGCTCGAGATGCGCGCGCAGCTGCGCTACCTGCCGGAATGGTTCCGCTACTTCGCGGGGCTCGCCGACAAGCTCGAAGGCCGCGTGATCCCGATCGACCGTCCGGGCTATTTCAACTTCACGCTCGAGGAACCGCTCGGCGTGATCGCAGGCCTGGTGCCGTGGAACTCGCCGCTGATGCTGGCCGCTTGGAAGATGGCGCCCGCGCTCGCGGCGGGCAACACGTTCGTGTGGAAGCCGTCCGAGCACTCGTCCGTCTCCGCACTCGCGATCGCGCCGCTGTTCGCCGAGGCCGGCCTGCCGCCGGGCGTCGTGAACATCGTGACGGGCATGGGGAGCGAGACCGGTGAAGCGCTCGTGAGCCACCCGCACGTCGCCAAGATCTGTTTCACGGGCGGCGACGCTACGGGCGCGCTCGTGTATCAGACGGCGGCGAAGCATCTCAAGCCGGTGACGATGGAGCTCGGCGGCAAGTCGGCGAACATCGTGTTCGCCGACGCGAAGCTCGAAAACGCCGTCAAGGGCGTGGTCTCCGGCATCTTCGCGGCCACGGGCCAGACCTGCGTGGCGGGCTCGCGCGCCCTGGTCCACCGCGACATCCACGACGAGTTCGTGGAGCGTTTCCTGGCGCTCGCGCGCACTGCGCGCATCGGCAATCCGCTCGAGGAGTCGACGCAGGTCGGTCCCATCACGACGCGGCCGCAGTACGAGAAGGTGCTCCGCTACATCGACATCGGCCGGCAGCAGGGTGCAACCTGCGTGCTCGGCGGCGGCGCGGCGCGCGACGCGACGCTCGGCGACGGCTGGTTCGTGCAGCCGACGGTGTTCACGGGCGTCACACCGGACATGCGCATCGCCCAGGAGGAGATCTTCGGACCGGTGCTGGCCGTGCTTCCGTTCGAGGACGACGACGAAGCGATCGCGCTCGCAAACGGCACGCTGTACGGCCTGGCCGCCGGCGTGTGGACGGCCGACATGGCGCGTTCGCTCAGGATGGCACGCGCACTCGAGGCGGGCACCGTGTGGGTCAACACCTATCGCGTGACGAGCCCCCTCTCGCCTTTCGGTGGCTACAAGCGCTCCGGCTTCGGCCGCGAGAGCGGCCTGCTGTCGATCCGCGAGTTCGTGCAGGAGAAGAGCGTGTGGTTCGAGGCGAGCGGCGCCGACGTGCCGAACCCGTTCATCATCCGTTGAGCCGGGAGAGCCCATGGCCACGAAGAGCAGCAACAGGACGAAGGCGACCGTCGTGGATCCGATCGCGTTCATCGCCAGGGTGAAGAGCGAGGTGAAGCGACGCGACAGCGAAGAGCTGGTCGCGATGATGCGGGACATCGTCGGCGAGCCGCCGAAGATGTGGGGGCCGACGATCGTCGGCTTCGGCACGCTGCATTACCGATACGCAAGCGGCCGCGAGGGCGACATTTGCCTGACGGGGTTCTCGCCCCGCGCCAGCGGTCTCGTGCTGTACCTCGGGCCGGTCATCGAGGACGCAAAGCTCATGGCGAAGCTCGGCAGGCACAAGACAGGCAAGGGCTGCCTGTACATCAACAAGCTCGACGACGTCGATCGCACGGTGCTGCGCCGGCTCATACGCAAGGCGGTGACCGACGCGCGCAGGCGCCGCGCATCGACCTGAGCCCGTCGGTCCGCACCGTGCCCCGCCAGATTCCCGCCGCCCCGCCCGACCGCCCGCTCGCGCTGCTCGGCGGCCTCACGCCCGAGCAGTTCATGCGTCGCTACTGGCAGCGCGCGCCGGTGCTCGTGCGCGGCGCGCTGCCGGGATTCCGCCCGCTGCTCTCGCGCGCGCGGCTGTTCGCACTGGCCGCCGACGAGGACGTGGAGTCGCGCCTCGTGACGCGCTCCGGGCGCCGCGGCTGGACGCTCGCGCACGGCCCGTTCGGCAGGTCTGCGCTGCCGCAGCCCGAGCGGCCACGCTGGACGCTGCTCGTGCAGGGAGTGGATCTGCACGACGACGCGGCGCACGCGCTGCTGCGCACGTTTCGCTTCGTGCCGGACGCACGGCTCGACGATCTCATGATCTCGTGGGCCAGCGACGGCGGCGGCGTCGGCCCGCACTTCGACAGCTACGACGTGTTCCTGTTGCAGGCGCACGGCAGGCGGCGCTGGCGCATCGGCCGCATGCGCGACGCGAACCTCGAGCCGAACGTGCCGCTGAAGATCCTGCGGCGCTTCGCTCCCGAGCAGGAGTTCGTGCTCGGCGCCGGCGACATGCTCTACCTGCCGCCGCACTGGGCACACGACGGCGTCGCGGTCGGAGGCGACTGCATGACCTACTCGATCGGCATGCGCGCGCCGCAGCGCGGTGCGCTGGCCGCCGAGCTCGCGGCACGTCTCGCCGACGACGTCGACGACGCGACGCTGTATCGCGATCCGCGGCAGGCCGCCACACGGCACCCGGCCGCGATCCCGGCCGGCCTCCAGACGTTCGCCGCCGCCGCCCTGCGACGGCTGATCGAGCAACCCGATGCCGTGGCGGCCGCACTCGGCGAACTGCTGAGCGAGCCCAAGCCGAACGTGCTGTTCGATCGTCCGCGAGCCGCGTGGCGGGTCGGCGCGCTCGAGCTCGACCGCCGCACGCGCATGCTCTACGACCGACACCACGTATACATCAACGGCGACAGCGTGCGCGCGAGCGGCCGGGACGCAACGCTGCTGCGCCGACTCGCGGACCGGCGCTCGCTCGAAGCGCACCGCGTCAGCGACGCGAGCCCCGCCGCCCGCTCGCTGCTGCGCGAATGGTTCGACGCGGGCTGGCTGCACCGTGGCTCGAACCGAGGCTGATCCCGCGGCCGAGCTCGCCTGCGCCGCGATCAGTCGGCTGCGATCGCGAAATCACCCGAAGCCACGGCGTCCCGCACGCGCCGGGTCGTGACTTCCACCGCCTCCTCCGACGTGTCGAGGACGTGACGCTCGAGGGCTCCGAGCGACGCGAACGCGCCGTATAGCCCCCGCAGCGGGCCCGACGCCCTGAGCTCGCGAGCCTCGCGACCGGCCGCGCGTGCGCGCGCCACCTCGAAGCTGGGTCGCAGCACGACGAACGAGAGACCGAGGCGCGCCCGCCGCGCTCCCGCGGCGAACGCGGGCAACGACCACGGCCCGACGATGCCGTCGACCACGACGTCGTAGCCGCCGCGCGCGTAGCCGAGCATGGCGTCGACGAGCACGTCGATGACCACGGCGTTCTGCCCGGCGGCCTCCGGCAAGAACGGTGGAACGAAACCCGTGCGGATCGCGACGTAGAACAGGTCGGTCGCGAGGTGCACCGTCGGCCGGCTGGCGCCGTCCGCGAGCGCCCGTGCGATCGTGGTCTTGCCGGCTCCCGGCGGCCCGCTCAGCACGAGCAGCGCACCCGGCGTCACTACCTCTGTCATCGGCATCTCCAGTGGTCGAGGGGCCGTCTGTGTCGCAGGAATTCGCGCGCCCGACAAGTCTTGCGGTTTGTTTCCACGTGAGCCGTCCGGCCGCTTCGCGGGCACGTGCGTCGCGCCGCTGCGCGCTTTCATCGAGGCCCGCGATCGTCCATCATGCGCGTCTCTTTCACTCTTTGTTTCCAGGGGGATTCGTGCATACCAGAACTCTGTGGGCCTTCGGCGTCGTCGCTTCCCTGGCCGTGACCGGCGCGTTCGCACAGGCACCGGCGCAGGGCGCCGCGCCAAAGCCGTTCCAGGCGGGCGAGCCGCTGTCCGCGACCAACGAGGCCGGCAAGAAGATGCCGATGTCGAGCAACGTGAAGGTCTACGGCAGCTTCCACTTCTCCGAGAGCTGCACGTTCGATCCGGCGCGCAACATGATCCTCGCGATGAACGCGGCAAACCCGCAGAACCTGGTGCAGAACGACGGCTTCGTGTCGCTGATCAACCCGGACGGCAGCGTGAACACGAGCAAGTGGATCGGCGCCACGCGCGACGGCCTCACGCTGAACCACCCCCTGGGGAGCGCGATCTCGGGCAACACGCTGTACGCCGCGGACATCGACACCGTCCGCACGTTCGATCTCAAGACGGGCCAGCCTGGACGCGCCTACCAGATCCCGGGCGCATCGGTGCTGAACGGCATCGGCGTCACCAAGGAAGGCGTGATCTACGTGTCGAACACACGCGACCCCGAGGTCGTCTACAAGGTTACGCCCGACGGCCAGATCAGCGACTTCGTCAAAGGCGCCCCGCTCGCGTTGCCGAACGGCGTCGCGATCGACCCGAAGGGCAACGTCGTAGTCGTGAACATCATGAACAACAGCGTGCTCACGTTTAATCCGCAGGGCCAGCTCATCAACACCGAGCATGCGGCCGAGGCCGGCAACGACGGCCTCGTCGTGACCGAGGACGGCACGAAGTACGTCAGCAGCGTGCGCTTCGGCAGCGTGTCGAAGATCCGCCCGGGCAAGCCGGCCGAGGTCATCGCCACGGGCATCCCGAGCGCCGCTTCGATGTGCTACGACAGCAGGCAGAAGCAGCTCGTGATCCCGCTGAACCCGAACAACGCGCTGGCGTTCATCAAGCTGCGCAGGTAGGTCGCCATGTACGAAGTCTTCGCCATCAAGTACGCGCAGGTGGGCCGCAAGGCCTGGGGCAATTTCGTCGACGGCGATCCGCACGAGGATTGGGACATGCCGCTCGACTACTTCGTGTGGGCCATCGTGGGCGACGGCCGCACGATCGTGGTCGACACGGGATTCGACGGGCCGATGGCCGCGAAGCGCGACCGCAGGATCGTGCACCCGGTCGAGGAAGGCCTCGCGGCCGTGGGCGTGAAGCACGCCGACGTGAAGGACGTAATCATCACGCACATGCACTACGATCACTGCGGCAACGGCGCGCTGTTCCCGAACGCGAAGTTCCACATGCAGGATACCGAGATGGAGTACGTCACGGGCCGCTGCATGTGCCACCACCAGATCAACCACGCGTTCGAGGCGGACGACGTGGCGCGCATGGTGCACCGCGTGTTCGCTGGCCGCGTGCAGTTCCACGACGGCACGGACGAGATCGCGCCCGGCATCACGGTGCACAAGATCGGCGGGCACACGAAGGGCTTGCAGTGCGTGCGCGTGCAGACGAAACGCGGCCACGTGGTGCTCGCGTCCGATGCCACGCACTTCTACGCGCACATCGATTCACGTCGCGTGTTCCGCGTGCTGTACAACCAGGGCGACATGCTCGAGGGCTACAACACGCTGGAGCGGCTCGCGAGCTCGAAGCAGCACGTGATTCCGGGCCATGACCCGCTCGTGCTGGCGCGTTACCCCGCCGTGTCGAAGGCGACCGAAGGCTGGGTCGTGCGCGTGGACGCCGATCCCGCCAAGTGAGCGCGTAACGCTTCGCGCAGCGCATTCGCGCTGCGCGAAGCAGCGGCGCGGGCTCCAGAGCGCCGGATTTCTTTACGCGCGCCGGACGCTTTCCATAAATCGCCGCACCGCACGGCCGCGCAACGCGGTTGCTGCATTCGCGACGGGTGGTTGGACCCTCGCCGCCGGACGGCGCTATCGTTCGCACGTCTAATCATCTTGCGAGGACAAGAAAAACAACATGAGCTCGCCATTTGCATGGAAGCGCAACCTCACCCCGGAAATGCTGTCTCTTCCGGCGTTTTGCGTGCCTACTCAGGAAGCGGAGAGCCTGCGCACGAAGCGCGAAGCTCAGCTTCAGTGGATGCGCGCCAACGGCGTGCGTTCGCTGCTCGGCACGCCGATCACGCGGGCCGTGACCTGGGCCGACGTGACGATCGAGCCTGCGCGCACGGCACCGGCACAGCGCGTTGCGGAACGCGCGGCGGCCGCGCTACATACGCTCCGGCGCATCAATGCCGAGCAGGCCAAGCCCGCGAGCGAGCACCCGAGCAGTCAGGCCGCATAGCGCGAGCCGCGAGTCGCGCGTCGCATCGTCGGGCGCGCGCAGCACGGGGCAGGCCTCGAAGAAGGCGGTGAACGCCGTCGCGAGGTCGTAGAGGTGACCGCAGAGCCGATGCGGCCGGAGCGTCTCCGCCGCCTCGGCGACTGCGCCGCCGAACCCGAGCAACTCGAGAGCGAGCGCGCGCTCGGCCGGCTCGACGAGCCGGATCGGCGCCCCGGTGCCGATCGCGATGCCGCCTTCGGCGGCCTTCCGGAAGATGGAGTGGATGCGCGCGTGCGCATACTGCAGGTACGGGCCCGTGCGTCCCTCGGCCGCCAGCATGCGATCCCAGTCGAACACGTAGTCCTTGATCCGGTCGTTCGCGAGGTCGGCATACTTCACGGCGCCGATGCCGATCTGCGGAGCCAGCCTGCGGCGCGCGGCAACATCACCGTCCGGCTCGCGGCGCAGGAGCTCCGCCTCCGCGCGCTCGACGGCCTCGTCGAGCAGTGACGCGAGCCGCACGCTGTCTCCCGCCCGCGTCTTCAGCATCTTCTTGTCCGCACCGAGCACGGCCCCAAACGCGACGTGCTCCGCGCGCACCGGCGCCTTGAGCCAGCCCGCGAGCTCGCCGACCGCGAAGACCATTGCGAAATGCTGCGCCTGCGGCGCACCGACGACGTACAGGAGCCGCGTGCCGCGCAGCGTCTGCGTGCGATACCGCAGCGCCGCGAGATCCGTAGCGGCATAGCCGAAACCGCCGTCCTGCTTGCGGACGATCAACGGCAGCGGCTCGCCCTCGCGATTCACGAACCCCGGCGCGAAAACGCATAGCGCGCCGTCGCTGATCTTCGCGAGGCCCATTCTTTCGAGCTCCGCGGCCGTCTCCGGGAGCACCGAGTTGTAGGCGCTCTCGCCGCGAATGTCCCCGGCACGCAGCGTCACGCCGAGACGATCGTAGATCCCGAAGAAGTGTCGTTTGGAGATCTCGACGAGCTCGCGCCACAGCTCGAGCGTGCGCGCGTCGCCGGCCTGCAGCAACACGACGCGATGGCGCGCCCGGTCCGCGAACGCAGCGTCCGCGTCGAACTTCACGCGCGCCGCGCGATAGAACTCGTTCAGCTCGCCGAGATCGGAGTGCGCGCCGGCCTTC
The DNA here is from genome assembly GCA_035548835.1 of Gammaproteobacteria bacterium. Classification (GTDB taxonomy): domain Bacteria; phylum Pseudomonadota; class Gammaproteobacteria; order Steroidobacterales; family Rariloculaceae; genus FEN-1219. Next base: position 15,462 of record DASZSB010000149.1, read on the forward strand.
CCGCCGCCGATGTCGAGCAGATGCTCGATCAGCATGCCGAACGGCGTGCCCCAGTCGCCGATGTGGTTCTGCCGGATGACCTCGTGACCGACGAACTCGAGCATGCGTGCGAGCGCGTCGCCGATGATCGTCGAACGGATGTGGCCGACGTGCATCTCCTTGGCGACGTTCGGCGCCGAGTAGTCGATGACCACGCGGTCGGGCTGCGCCGGACGCGGCACACCGAGCCGCTGATCGGCCACGAGCGCCGCGAGCCCGTGCTCGAGCACGGCGCCCCTCAGCTTGAAGTTGATGAATCCCGGCCCCGCGATCTCGACGCTGTCGCACAGATCGCCGAGATCGGCGGCCGCGATGACGGCCTCCGCAACCTGCCGCGGCGGCCGGCGCAACACCTTCGCGAGCCCCATCGCGAGATCCGCCTGGTAGTCGGCGCGTTCGGAGCGCCGCACCATGGGATCGACGCCACGATGCTCGGCGCCGAAGGCGGCAGACACGGCTCGTTGCAGCACCGCGACGAGCATGGCCCGCGGTTCGTTGATCGGCTGGGTCACGTTGAATCACTCGCGGCGAACACCCGGCCGCCCGGGACATCGAGCCCGGGCGGCCGCGATGCGCCGCGTAGTATACGGCGGCTGCGGAACAGACGTCAGAAGCTGTTGCTGCTGATCCTGTGGCAACCCGACTGCGCGCAATTCTGCTTGTTCGCGGGAGGGGTGCCGCCGTGGCCGCTCTTGTACTGACTCAGGTGGCAGACGGCACACGTCGAACCGTAGGTGGCCGACGGGAACGTCGAGATATCCGCATTGCCTGCGATCGTGGCCGTGCCGAGCTTCGTATCCGTGTGGCACTGCACGCACTTCGTCACCTTCGTGGTGCTGTGGTTGCCCGTCGCCGCCGGCGATGTCGGGATGTAGCCCGGCGGGTTCGGCAGGTGCTTGTAGGTGACGGCCGTGACCGGCGTCCAGGCGGTCGTGCTGGCGTGACACGCCGCGCACGAGGTAACGGTCGTCACGAAGTGCGTCGCCGACTTCGGCGTCGCGATGTGCGCGGTATTCGCGCCGTCGTGCTTGCCGTCGTGGCAGGCCTCGCACGCCTCGAACGTGACCACGGCGTGGCTCATCGACGCGTTCGCGAACGTGCCGCCGGGGGTCTTGTGGCAGTTGTAGCAGTCGACTTCCGTGGACGCGTTGACGATCGGAATGTGCGGCAGCTTGTTCGGGTCGTCCGTGACGTCGACGACGCCCGGAGTGCCCGACGCATGGCAGCCCGACTTCTGGCACCCGCTCGTGACGCCCGTGTGATCGAAGCCGGTGGCGCCGGCGAACGACGTGGTGTTGTGGCACGCCGCGCAATCCTGGTTCGTCGCGACGTGCGTCGGCGTCTTGCCCGTGGCGATCACGCCGTCGTGGCAGGACATGCACTGCTTGCCGGTCATCTCCGGTCCGCTGTGATCGAACGTGCCGCCCGCGAACGACGACGCCGTCGGCGGATACGTCGCATGGCATATCACGCAGTCGCGCGTGCTCGGCACGTGGTTCGCCGTCTTGCCGGTCGCGGTCACACCGTCGTGACACGTCGAGCACGCGAGCCCCTGGTTGGTGCCGCCCGCCTTGAGCGTGGCGTGGTCGAAGCCGGCCGTGAAGCTGCCGCCGGCCTGATGGCACTGCTGGCACTGATCCGACGTGGCCGGATGCATGGGGCCCTTGCCGATCGGCTCGACGGTGCTGCCGGCCACGTGACAGGTCACGCACTGCTGCGTCTTGACGGCAGGATCCTGGTGATTGACCGGATTCGTTTCCGCGAAATTGCCGGTCGTCGTATGGCAGGCGTTGCACTCCCAGCCGTTGGCGTCGACCGTCGTGTGCACGGCGTCGCCGGGATGGTTCCTCGCCCCATAGGTCGCGTTGTCGTACGAGGCGTTGTGGCAGCTGCGGCAGCCCGTCGTATAGGCCGGGTGCAGCGTGCTCACGAACGGCGTGGCCTTCGTGAAGCCGCTGACGATCGTGCCGTTGATGCCGGGGCCGTTGTTCGTATCGGAGTGGCACTGACTGCAGTCGCTCGACGTCGGGATGTGCCCCGCAGGCTTCGAGATCACCGTCACGGCGTCGTGCGCCTTGCCGTCGTGGCAGCTCGCGCAGCTCTTCGTGATGCCGGCCGCCGCATGATCGAACGTCGGCAGAGAGAAGCTCGTGAACGAGGTGCCGTGGCACACGAGACAGTCCTGCGCCGTGGCCGGCAGCGGCACGTGCGTCGTCGAGCGGCCGGTCGCGGCCGAGCCGTCGTGGCACGACGTGCAGGTCGGCGTCGACGCGTTGCCCACGATCGAGAGGGAGGAGTGATTGAATCCCGCGCCGAGCCAGTCGCCGCGCTGCGGGTCGTGGCACGTGCCGCAGTCCTGCGTGGTCGGCAGATGACCGGTGTTCTGGCCGGTGGCGACCGTGCCGTCGTGGCACTCCGCGCAACCGGTGTACTGCGACGGCAACGTGATGTTGCCGACGGTGCCGAAGCCGCTGTGATCGACCGTCGCGAGCGCGAAGCTGCCACCGGCGGCGTGACAGCTGCCGCAGCTCTGTCCCGCCGCTGAGGTATGGATGTTCACGAGCACGGGCGGCATCGTGGGCGTGCCCGGAATCGGCAGCGTGACCGTCGCGCCCGTGGAGTCGACGAAGCTCCACGTGTGCGTGCCGTCGTGGCAGTCCGTGCACTGCTTGCTCGTGACGTCGGACGACGTATGGTCGACGAACCCGCCGACGAACGTCGACGTGTTGTGGCAGTTGCTGCAATCGGCGCCCGGGGCGGTCGGAATGTGACCGGCGATCTTGCCGGTGGCGCTCAACCCGTCGTGGCACGACGCGCACGCGATCGGGTGACGCGCGAGCACGCCGTGATCGAACACGCCGCCCATGGCGTAGCTCGACGTGTTGTGGCAGACGTCGCACGCCTGCGTGATGTTGCCGGTCGAGGGATGCGGATTCGGCGCCGAGTTCTTGCCCGTGATCGGCACACCGCTGGCCATCACGCTGCGGCCGTCGTGGCAACCCGCCTGGCCGCAGGTACCGGGCACGACGACCTTCGGATCGTTGTGATTCGGGAACGGCGTCGCGAACGTAGCCGTCGTATGGCAGGCGTTGCACTCGACGGAGATGCTCGGATGGCCGGACGGGCTCGTATCCGCGGCAGTGCCGATCGCGACCGTGCCGTTATGGCAGGTCGAGCAGCCGCCGGTGATGCCGGTGTGATCGAACGTCCCGTCCGCGTTGAGCTTCACGAAGCTGGTCGTGTTGTGGCAGTCGCTGCACTCCTGGGTCGTCGCGATGTGAGACTGCGACTTGCCCGTGGCCGTGACGCCGTCGTGACAGCTGCTGCACGCGCCGAACACCTCGGTGTGATCGACGAAGCCCGTGACGTTGAAGCCGAGCGGCGAGTGACACGTCTGGCACGCGTTGCTCGACGCAATGTGCGTCGCCGGCTTGACCTGAATCGTGGGATCCGCGCTGGCCGGCGAATGACACTGGACACAGTCACTCGAGAGCCCGCCGTGGAAGTGGTACGCGGTTGCGGCGGCGTTGGCCACCAGATTGGGATCGAGCGCGGCGTCGTCGAGCGCGACCACCAGCGCCACGGCCCGCGAGCTCGAAAAGCCACCGGCACTGACGACGAGCTGCACGGTGTAGGCGCCCGCCTTGTCCGGCACGAACGTCGGGTTCGCGGTGGCCGCGTTCGACAGGGTCGCGGTACTGCCCGTGGGCTTCGACACGAACTCCCACGCGTAGCTGAGCGCCTCACCGCCCGAGGATGCGGACTTGCTGCCGTCGAGATAGGCCGTGTAAGGATCCGTGCCGTGATTGCACGCGAGCGTCGGCGGCGTGCTCGTGTACGCCTGGCCCTTCAGCAGGGTTTCGCACACCGCGCCGGCGTCCGCGTTCAGGATCGTGGCCGCTGTCGGCTGTTTCGTCGGCGTCGGGGTCGGCGTCGTAGCCCCGGTTCCGGACGACCCGCCGCTGCAACCAGCGGTCAGCATCGCAGCCAGACCGAGCCACGCGCAGGCGCGCGGCGCCCGGAAGTTTCCCCGGCGAGTCCGTTCGCGGTGTGGCATCGGCGCTCCCACCAGCCTGCCCATGGTCCTTGGCGGCACACCTGTGCTGCTCGAGGGCCGGAGCGTGACCCAGTTTCCGCAGACGGACCAGACGGATTTGACGAAGGACGCGATCCGCTTGCGGAACTGCGTCACATCCTGCGCACGGACTTCGCGGCGACGCGTGTTGACGGGCCCGACGGACTGCGCTGGCGCGCGGCCCGCCTCGGCGCCACACACGCGCGACAGCGTCCCTTGGATCGAAACGTTCCGCATGATCGTCTCCGCCCACCAGAAGCGCCGCATGACTAGCGCACCTTGTCCCCGAGAGCCGCGATGAACCCGTCGAAGTTCGCGGCGCCGTCCCAGCGAACGAACGTCCGCGCGCCGCCCTCACCGGTCGCAACGCTGACCGACGCGGGCGCGGCGCCGCCGATCAGCTCGAGCTGCTGCAACGTGACACGCGCCGCGAGCTCCTCGCGGACGGGTACCGTGGTCGAGTACATCGGCTTCCCGAAGCCCGTCGGCACGAGCTCGCGCCACGGCTTCAGCGGCAGCTCCATCGGCTCGCCCCGCACCTCGACGTGAAGCGTGCGCGGCTCCTCCCCCGCCGGAGCGAGGAACCCCCGGTCGATCGTCGTCGCCACGCCCACCCACAGGAAGTACTCGCGCACGCCCCGGCGGTTCGTCTCGACGGGCCCGAGGTAGACGTAGTCGCGCGCGCTGCGCGAGTACCGCGGCTCGGTGCGCGCATACACGAGCACGTCGGGACCGCGCACGATCGTCGCGCCGGACTGCTCGTCGAGCTGCTCGAGCCGCCCGCTGCCGGCGCAGCCCGCGAGCACGGCGGCGGCGATCAGCGCGACCAGTGATGTTCGGTGCAGTGCCTTCATCGTCCGAAGTCCGCGGTGTAACCGACCGTGAGGTACTTGCCCGTGGAACGCAGCTCGTCCAGCACGGACGTGCGCACGAGATTCTCCTGCCCCACCTCGAGCTCGAAGCGGTAGCGACGCGGGGCACTCCAGAGCAGCCGCAGCCCCGGCGTGACCGTCTCGCGCCGGATGCCGGTCGCGGTGCTTTCCCACACGCCGAGACGCAACCGCGGGTTGATGCGCAGACGTTTGCCGATCGGCACGCGTGTGTCCCACGTCAGCAACGTCGTCGTGAAATCGGGCGCCTCGCCGTAGCGCAGGTTCAGGAGGTTGACGTCGCTCTGCCCGAACAACGCAGACGCCACCAGAGTTCCCGAGTAGTAGACCTGCCGCCCCGTGCCGGGCACCGCCGCGACGCCCGCCGAATCGACGCTCGGTCCGATCTCGAGCGTCGTGACGTCGGCGTTCAGCTGCAGCCGCTCGCCGAGCGGCATCGTCATGCCGATGCTGGCGGTCTTGCTCGTGGCGGTGCGATCGCGCGCGAGCTGCCGGAGCTCGTCCTCCGTCCAGCTGCGCAGCAGATCGTCGAACGTCGATACCGGCTGACCGATCAGCGCATTGCGCGTGAAGATGGACGTTCGCTCGTCGTACAGCCCGGTCAGCGTGATCCGGTCCCTCAAGCGCCACGTGCCGAACGCCAGGGCGGTGTTGATCTCGCCGTACAGCGTGTCGTAATCGAGCATCGTGGTGAGGGTGCGCGTCTCGTCGACGTAACGCGCCTCGACGCCGACGGCCTGTCGGTCCGCAATTCCGTCGACCTTCTGCGACTGCACGTAGGGGCTGAAACCCCAGTTGCCGACGAGACGATCGAAGTCCACGGCCGCACCGACGAACTGCCGGCCCGTCTTCACACCATCGAGCGTCGTTTCGACGGGGTAGCCCAGCATCACGTGCAGCCGCCGGTCGTCGGTCCACTGGTACGTGCCGTGGACGCCGTCGAACCGGCCGAGCACGCCCCAGTTGTGCAGCGCCTGGCGGCCGACGCGCACGGACCAGTCGTTCTGCGCATCCGCGACGTCGTAGTACGCATAGGCGATGCGCTGCAGGTCGCCGACACTGCCCTGTCCCTGCCCGAGCATGTCGTGCAGATCGTTGATGGTCAGTCGGCCGAGCATGTTCACGGAGTCGCCGCGGTGACGCACCGTCAGATCGAGATCCGTCAGCAGGCCCGAGAACGTGGTGAGCTCCGGCTGATCCTGGTCCGCGCGATCGACGTTGCGGTAGTAGTACTGCGAGAGACCCGTCGTGATCTCGAAGCGCCGCGCCTCCGTCTCCTCGCTGCGCAGCCGCTGCTGCGCCGTGACAGCCACGAGGTTGCTCAGGCGCTGGCGAACCCGCGGCACGGCATCGCTCTGCGGGAACTCCTCGAGGAACCGGCGGTACTCCGTGATCGCGTACGCGGTCTGACCGCTCTTCTCGCGGGCGATGCCGAGGTTCTCGCGCGCCTCGGCGCGGTGATCGCCCGGCGCCTCCGTGAGACGCGTGTAGTCGCGAATCGCCGTCGCGTAGTCGCCCGCGATCAGTGCCTTGCGTGCCTCGGCGCGCAGCTCCTCGACACGCTCCGGCGCCAACGCGGCTCCGGCAGCCGGGGTGCCCGCGGCCGCCGCCTCGCGCTGCGGGGATTCCGCCACGACGCCGCCGCGCTCGACGGCGAGACTCGCGGCCTTCTGCACCTCATCCGCCTCGGCGCGGCCGATCCACGCCCGCGGGAAGGAAGCGGCGAGGCCTGCCAGCACGGCGTTCGCCTCGCCCTCTCCGGCAAAGAAGCCGATCCGCAGCCGGTACCACGTCACGCCCGCGATGGTCGTCGTCGAGACGTACAGATGCTGACCGGGCCCGAGCTTGACGCCGGCGACGAGCGACATGTCCACGGGATCGCGCGTGGACTGCAGGTTGATCACGTAGTCCGGCGTGACCGACGGCACACGCACGCGGGAAGTGATGGGTGCGCGATCGCTCGGCGTCGCGGCGGGCGGTGCCGTACGCGGTGGCGGTTGCGCCGGCGGCGGCGCGGCCGGCGCGGGCGCCGCTTGCGGCGCGGCATCGTCGCCGACACGGACGCGCAACTCGATCGTGCGCAGATCGCCACGCTGGGCGACGCGATAATCCACGGGGCGATCGAAGTGGAAGATCAGCAGGTTGTCGCCGAGGCCCAGCGATTCGTACTCGAGCTCGGTCAAGTGCGCGAGCCGCCCCGACTCCGGCCGGTACACCTCGCTCGCGACGCCCTCCCCGACGCCGAACTGCCGGCACGTGTCGAGCGGCGCAACGCGGATCTCGAGCAAGGCGCCCGCCTGCGTGCTCATGTCCGAACGAAACCGCATCGGGCACGCGAGGCTGATCGCGATCGTCGCCTCGTCGCCGCGCTTCGACACCTGGATGTCCTCGACGAACACGCCCGCCGCCGACGCGGCGCGCACGGCCGGCAGCGCGAGAGCCGCGGCGGTCAGCAGGCGGATCGCGCGCTGCCGCAATCGCATCGCCCGGCCGCCCGGCCCGCTCTGCGAGCGGGCGCCGGCGACGCGTTCGTGGCGCGCGTGCATGGGCGTGGCCGTCATTGGCGCGCCGGCGTCCAGGCCGTCGTCGTGTGACAGTTGTTGCACGAGTCGTTGGATGGGGGGTGGTCCGGCGTCTTGCCCGTCGCGGTCCGGCCGTTGTGGCAGCTGACGCAGGTGCCGATGACCTCGGCGTGATCGACTCGGGCTACCGCCGCGAAGCTCACGGTGTTATGGCACGCCTCGCAGTTGTTCGTCGTCGTGATGTGCGTCGCGTTCTTGCCCGTGGCACCCACGCCGTCGTGACAGCTCGCGCACGCTTGCGTGACGCCCGCGTGGTTGAAACGTGCCGGCAGCCAGGCCGTCGTGCGGTGGCACGCGTCGCAGTCGGCTCCGGCCGGCGTCGGCGGGTGCTGCGGTGGCTTGCCGACGCTGAACACGTTGTTGTGGCACGACATGCAGGTGCCGAACACCGCGTCGTGATTCATGCGCGCCAGGGGTATCCACGCGTTCGTCCGGTGGCAGTCCGAGCAGTTCTCGGTCGTCAGCGGATGACTCGCGGGCTTGGCCGACGCCCGGATGCGGCCGCCGGCGATATGGCACGAACCGCATTGCGTGGGCGTCCCGCGGAAGACACCGGCCACGTGGCAGGTCTCGCAATCGACCGTGCGATGCGCGCCGTCGAGATCGAAGCCTGTCGTGAAGTGATCGAAATTCGAGCTGATACGCGCCTGCGCGAGCACAAGCCCGGGCGCGAGCAGCAGCGCCACAATGACGAGCCCGCGCCTCATCGCCGCTCCTTCAGGTCGCGGAACGACTCCGTCGAATGGCACTGCGCGCAGTCCCTGCCGAACTCGCCGTCGTGCACGTCATCGTTGCGGTGACAGCTGGCGCACGTGCTGTCGAGCTTGATGGCGCCGTCGACCTTCTCGCGATGGCACGCGTGGCAGTCCACGCCGCGGTGCTTGCCCGTCAGGGGAAACGACGTCTGCCGATCGTGATCGAACTGCCACGCGAGCCAGGCGCTCGGGTTGTGGCACGTCTCGCACGTGGCGCCGAAGCGCTCCTTGTGGACGTCGTCCTTGCCGTGGCAGTCGATGCACTGCTCCCTGGCGTCGAGGTAGGCCTTCGTCTCGTGGCACGCGTCGCACGTGACCGCGTGATGCTTGCCGAGCAGGGGGAACCGCGCGAGATCGTGGTCGAAACGGACTTCCCTGGCCCACGCCCTGTCGCCATGGCAGGTGTCGCAGGTCTTGCCGAGCTGGCCGCGGTGCGGATCGTCCTCTTCGTGGCAGCCGAAGCAGTCCGTCGGCAGCTTGACGACCTTGGCCGGCTCCTTGTGGCACGTCTCGCAGGTCAGATTCGTGTGTGCGCCGCGCAACGCGAACTGCGTATCGCGCGCATGATCGAACGTCACGTCCTTCCACTTGGTGACGCGATGGCAGTCGGCGCACGCCGTGCCGTTCACACCGGCGTGCGCGTCATCCTTCCGATGACAGCCGATGCAATCCTTCGAGAGCTTCTTCTCGAGCTTGTTGCCTTCGTGACAGGACTCGCACTTCAGACCCGAGTGACCGGCCCGCAGCGCGAATCCGGTGCGCGTGAAGTGATCGAACAGCAGCTCTTTCCAGTCGTTCGTCGTGTGGCACTGCTCGCACTCCTTGCCGTTCGTGCCCTTGTGGTTGTCGTCCTTGGCATGACACCCGATGCACGTATCGGCCGTGTGCTCGTACTTCTCGTCGACGTGGCAGGCCACGCAGTGGAGGGTCCGGTGCGCACCCGTCAGCGCGTAGTCCGCTTTCTGCTTGTGATCGAAGTGGACTTCCTTCCAGGTCGTCTCGGCGTGGCAGTCGCTGCAGGTCGCCCCCAGATTGCCGTGGTGGCGGTCGTCCTTGGCATGACAGGCATTGCACTCGGTGTCCGCCGCGTGGAACGACTTCTTGTCCGGCGTGTGGCAATCGTTGCACATGATCTGCGCGTGCTTGCCGCGCAGCGGGAAGTTCGTGACGTTGTGATCGAACTTGTCGCGATCGAGATGCAGGATGTCCGCCGCGCGACCCGTGTGCTCGGCATGGCAAGTCGCGCATTCGGCGGTGCCCACGTTCGCAGTCTTGCCGTGGAAGCCGGTGTTTGCGGTGATGTCGGCCGCCACGTCCGCATGGCAGTCGAGACACAGGGACTTCTGCAGCTCGCGGGAGAACGGCTTGTGGCAGGCGGCGCAGTTGGTCTCGAGATCGGCGTGCGCGGTCGACAGCGGACCCGGCATCACGAGCCGCTCGAGCCTGTTGACCTGCGCCGACGCCGCACCCGTCATCGCGGCCCACACAACCGCCAGCGACGCATACCCCCACGCTCCCGCTCGCACGATCGTCACCTCGTGCGGCTAGTACATGTGCACGGCCAGCACATGAATCAGTGCGGCCACCACGAGCATGTAGAAGAACGGCAGGTGGAACACGTGCCACATGGAGAACATGCGCTCGTAGGAGCCAAGCTCCGCGACACGCCGCACGCGCTTCAGGTGCTCGCGCACGAAGCGAGCCATTGCGCGCTGCAGACGCGGCCGCTCTGCACGAATCACGGGCGAACGTTTCGCCTGCAGGCGCAGCTGGGCGTTGCCGTAACGGATGAGCCGCCACGCGGTCCAGCGCGTCTGGATCGAGAGCTTCATCGGCAGCAGCAGGCTCGCGAGCGTGCTCTTCGGGGGCGTCAGCACCACGGCGTCGTAGGCCGTGAGGCGTTCGAGCAGCTGCGGCACGAGCGCCGCCGCGTGCGTGCGGTCGGCCACGGTGATGCGCGCCCTGGACGACAGCTGGCCCAAGGTGGCTCGATGGCCGTCGAGGTCGACGTGGATCTTCGCGTACACGTAGCGGCCGACCAGCCCGCTGAGCGCCACCAGCAGCGTGCACGACAGCGCAACCGTGTCGTTCAACGAGCCGAAGGAGAAGTTGCTGTGATAGAGAATCAGCACGGGGCCGAGCACACCCAGGATCATGTGCATCCGGAACCAGTGCCGCGTCGCACCGAGCGAGTGCATGAAGCGCAGACGCTTGCGCAGCGGGTACAGGAGCAGCGTCGCCATGAGGCTGGCGCCGATGATGCCGAGCCAGTACCCGAAGCCGTTCCGCGCATCGACGACCGGGTAGTAGCGCGTGTACAGCCAGCCCACGAACACGGCCAATGCGGCACCGCCATAGCCGAGCTGCGCCGCCATGCGCAGGCGCCTTGCCTCTGCCGGCTCGGCCGGAGCGTCGGCCGAGGGCGGCGGACCTTCGAGAGTCCGCGCTACCTGGCTCGGCGCGAGCGGCGTGCGCTGATCGCCGGCCGGCGACTCGCCCTTGGCGGGCGCAGCCCCGCCAGGAGCCGACGCGCGGCGGCCGGCCAATTCCCGCGCTGCTGTCGGAGTCGCCACCATGCGCCGGGTTCAGGGCTGCACGCGGTCGGCCGCGAACAGTCCGGGATGCGCACTGGGCCTGGCTCCCGCCACACGCTGGCGAAGCTCCGCCTCGTCGACCCCAAGCTCCACCGCGCGCTTGATCGCGCGCTCGAGTGACGCGTCGTCGTCCGTATAGGCGTACGACTGCGCGAGCAAGGCCCAGCCGCTCGCATCGTTGGGCTCCGCCGCGAGACGCGCCTCGAGCTTGCCGATCAGTGACTCCACCGACGCCACACGGCCGGCGCTCGCCGAGGCCGAGGTCACGGGCGCGGATCGCGGTGGCGCGGGAACCAGCGGCGACTGAGTCGCCACGGGCCAGGCCAGCGACCCCATCGAGCGGACGAGCTCGGAACGGCCTTGCGGCGCGCGGTCCATCAGCAGGGCGACACTCACGCCCGCGAGCCACACACAAAGCCCGATGACGCCTACGAAGTTTCCGATCGCCATGCGGCGCGCGGCGAGCAACCGCCACGCCAGCACACCCACGGCCGCGACGGCCACCGCCAGAACGGTTCCGAACCAGATCATGCCGAGCCTCCCAAGAACGCAGCGGGGCGCCTGCTCACGCCGTGAACTCGCTCCGCGCCACGGTGCCGAAACCGCGAGACAATTTCTGGAGTTGATTCACAGAATGTGCGCGTCGCACTCTATTGCCTGTGGGCAGTTTTTTCACACAGTCAGTACTTTTCAACCCGTCTCCGTTTCGAGACACAGGTCTCGTGGGGCGCGATCCGGCGTCCGGAGCGCGAGGATCGACGACCGCAGACCAAGCGGGCCGCGGGTTGTACGGCACGAATGAGAGACGTTCGCGATGATCGACCCGGTCGCCCTGGCCCTCTACGCGAGCCCGCTGTTGCTGATCTGGCTGCTGTACGTGCGCAAACGGCGCGCGCAGCACCGGGCCAGCGCCGCCGTGCTCGACGACAGCCGGGAGGCGGGGCTGCTCGATGCGCCATCGCTGCATCCGGTCGTCGACACGGGAAAGTGCATCGGCTGCGGCTCGTGTGTCGCCGCCTGCCCCGAGATGCCGGCCCACCAGGTGCTCGGCATGGTGCATCGCAAAGCGCACCTCGTAAGCCCGACGGACTGCATCGGCCACGGTGCCTGCAGAACGGCCTGCCCCGTCGATGCGATCTCGCTCGTGTTCGGCAGCGAGCAGCGAGGCATCGACATCCCGAACGTGAAACCGAACTTCGAAACGAACGTGGCCGGCATCTTCATTGCCGGGGAGCTCGGCGGCATGGGACTGATCCGCAACGCCATCGAGCAGGGCCGCCAGGCCATGGACTCGATCGCGGCCCGGGTCGCGGGGATCAAGGGCGGCAATGCCCGCGACGTCGTGATCGTAGGCGCGGGTCCGTCGGGCATTGCAGCATCGCTGGCGGCGAAGGAGCGCAAGCTCGACTTCGTGACGATCGAGCAGGACTCGCTCGGCGGCACGGTCGCGAGCTTCCCGCGACGCAAGCTCGTCATGACCGCGCCGGCCACCCTGCCGCTGGTAGGCAAGGTGAAGTTCACGGAGACCACGAAGGAAGCGCTGCTCGAGTTCTGGCAGAAGGTCGAGCGCTCCACGGGGCTCAAGATCAACTACGGCGAGCGTCTGGAGAACGTCGAGCGCATGGGCGAGGTATTCGAAGTGCGCACGACCAAGGGCCGCTACGTGGCGAAAGCCGTGCTGCTCGCGATCGGCCGGCGCGGCACGCCGCGCAAGCTCGGAGTGCCCGGCGAGGAGCTGTCGAAAGTGACTTATCGTCTTGCGGATCCGGCGCAGTACCGCGGCATGAACGTGCTGATCGTCGGCGGCGGCGACAGCGCGCTCGAAAGCGCAGTCACGATCAGCGAGCAACCCGATACCACGGTCACTCTCTCTTACCGCTCGGCCGCGTTCAACCGTGCCAAACGCAAGAATCGCCAGCGACTCGATGAGGCTGCGGCGAGCGGCAGGGTCAACGTGCTTCTCGAATCCAACGTCACGAGGATCGAGCCGACCGAGGTCGAGATCGAGCAGCGCGGGCGGACGACGCGCGTGCCGAACGACGCCATCATCATCAACGCCGGCGGCATCCTGCCGACGCCGTTCCTGAAAGGCCTCGGCATCGAGGTCGAGACCAAGTTCGGCACACGCTGAGCGCGCCTGCGGCTCAGGGCGGCAGGGGCCGCAGCGCCGGCGTCTCGCCGGGCGGCAGCGGCGTCCGTGCGACGTTCATCAGCATGGCGAGCGTCGTGTAATAGCCCACGACGCCGACCAGATCGACGACACCCTGCTCGCCGAGCGCAGCACTCGCACGCGCGTACGTCGCGTCGCTGACGGATCGCGTGCGCTCGAGCTCGCCGAAGAAGTCGTACACGACGCGCTCGCTGGCGGAGAGGCGGGCCGGCCGTCTGCCCGCGGCGATGGCGTCGATCTTCGCACGGGGCACACCGGCGGCCCGCGCCGCCCTGGCGTGCACCATCCACTCGAACTGCTGCGTCCACGCACGTGCCGTCAGCAGAATCGCGAACTCCGTGAGCCGCGGCCCGAGCGCACAGTGGTAGCGCACGTATTCGCCGAGCCGCTGCAGCCGCGACATGTACTCCGGGCTGCGCAGCGCAGGCACGAACGGCCCGAACACGCCGCCGCGCGGCGTCGCCGCGAGCTCGCGCGCGGCCCTGCGCTGCGCCGCCGTCCACTTGGACCGGGGAATCGGGGGCATGCGGTCGCCGCGCGAACGGGCGGAGCCGCGAGTCTTGGGAGCCTTCCTTGGCATCGTTGGATCACTTCATGGAACGAGTAACAGCTTACCGGCCGTGCGACGCGCCTCCAGCGCCTCGTGCGCGCGCGCCGCATCCACGAACGGCAGGGTACGATCAATCGCAATTCGCAGGTCGCCGGACAGCAGCCATGCGAACAGATCGTTGGCGCGGCCCACGAGCTCCTCGCGCGTCGCAATGTATTGATTCAGTCCCGGCCGGGTCAGGAACAGCGAGCCCTTGGCGCCCAGAATCGCCGGATCGAACGGCGCCACTGGGCCGCTCGAGAAGCCGAACAGCGCGAGATAGCCCCGCGGCCGCAGGCAATTCAGGCTCTTGTCGAAAGTGTCCTTGCCGACCGAGTCGTACACTACGTCGACGCCGCGACCGTTCGTGAGCTTCCTGATCTCGGCCTCGAAGTCCTGGCGCGTATAGTCGATCGTCGCCGCGGCACCCGCACGCTGCGCGATCTCCGCCTTGGCGGCACTGCCGACGGTGCCATAGACCGTGGCCCCGCAGATGCGCGCCACCTGCACGATCAGCTGCCCGGCGCCGCCTGCCGCCGCGTGCACGAGGGCCGTCTCACCCTTCTTCAGGGGATAGGTGCTGTGCGTCAGATAGTGTGCGGTCAGCCCCTGCAGCATGACCGCTGCCGCGGTTTCGAGCTCGATGCCGTCCGGCACCCTGACCAGCCGGTGCGCCGGCACCGCCGCGTACTCCGCGTACGCGCCGAGCACCATCGCGTACGCGACGCGGTCGCCCACGGCCACGTCCGTGACCCCGGCACCGATGGCCGTGACCGTGCCCGCAGCCTCCGAGCCTACCGTGAACGGCAGCGCCGGCCCCTTGTACCTGCCGGCGCGGTGCTGGACGTCGATGAAGTTCACTCCGGCCGCCGCGATCTTGACGATGGCTTCGCCCGGCTGCGGCACCGGCACCGGTACTTCCTCGTAGCGCAGGGCGTCGAGCCCTCCGCAGGCATGCACTCGAACCGCTTTCATGCAGGACCTCCGTACTCAGGCAACGAAACCCGAATGGTTGCACATCTCGGGCACCATGACCCGGAGCTTGTTAAGCTTTCGCGCATGCGCAACGAGACGCTGAGCTATCAGTCCGGTTTCGGAAACGACCTCGCGACGGAGGCACTGCCCGGCGCGCTGCCCGTCGGCCGGAGCAATCCGAAGCGGCCGGCGTACGGGCTGTACACGGAGGAGCTCAGCGGTACCGCCTTCACGGCCCCGCGCGCGAGCAACCGCCGCACGTGGACGTATCGTATCCGGCCCTCGGCCGTGCACGAGCCCTTCCAGCCGATGGCATCCGGACTGCTGCGCAGCGCCCCGTTCGACGAAGTGCCCGCCCCGCCCAACCAGCTGCGCTGGCGGCCGCTGCCGATCCCGACGGCGCCGACGGACTTCGTCGCAGGCCTCGTGACGATCGGCGGCAACGGCGATCCGGCCCTGCAGACGGGCGCGGCCGTGCACCTGTATGCCGCCAACACGTCGATGATGGACCGTTTCTTCTACGACGCGGACGGCGAGCTGCTGATCGTTCCGGAGCTCGGCGCCCTGCTCGTGCGCTCCGAGCTCGGCGTGCTGCACGTGACCCCCGGCGAGATCTGCGTGGTTCCGCGCGGCGTGAAATTCCGCGTCGAGCTGACGGCCGGCGTCGCACGCGGCTACGTGTGCGAAAACTACGGCCAGCACTTCCGCCTGCCGGAGCTCGGGCCGATCGGCACGAACGGCCTCGCCAACTCGCGCGACTTCCTGACGCCCGTGGCCGCGTTCGAGGAGCGCGACGGCGATTTCCGGCTCGTGAGCAAGTTCCTCGGCAATCTCTGGGAGGCGCGTATCGACCACTCGCCGCTCGACATCGTCGCGTGGCACGGCACATATGCGCCGTACAAGTACGACCTCGCGCGCTTCAACTGCATCAACACCGTCACCTACGACCACCCGGACCCGTCGATCTTCTGCGTGCTCGCGAGCCCGTCGGCGATTCCGGGCACGGCCAACATCGAGTTCGCGCTGATCCCCGACCGCTGGTCCGTCGCGCAGAATACGTTTCGCCCGCCGCCGTTCCACCGCAACGTCGCGAGCGAGTTCGTCGGTCTCGTGAAGGGCACGTACCTCGGCAAGGGCGAGAGCTTCGCGCCGGGCTGCGCGAGCCTGCACAACTGCATGGCGGGCCATGGGCCGGACAAGGATGCGTTCGACCGCGGCACCGCGGCGGACGACTCGCCCCAGTACCTCGCCGACACGCTGACGATCATTTTCGAGACGCAGCTTGTCATCAAACCGACGCGCTACGCGCTCGAGACCGAGCTGCTCGAGCGCGACTACTACAGACACTGGCAGGGGCTCGCGAAGAACTTCCGTCGCTGACGGCCGGGCCGTCGCACGCGTTCAGGCGTTCGGCGCCGCCGCTTCGGCGGCCTCCACGTAGCGCCGATACTCGCGCCAGACGATGATGAGGCCGGCCGCCATCACGAGCGGGGCGCCTATCCACATCGACCAGTGCGGCACCTCGCCGAAGAAGTAGTAACCGAAGGCCACGGCGAGCACGAGGTTCGTGTAGTCGAGCGGTGCAATGGTCGACACTTCCGCGTGGCGATACGAGAGCGTCAGCAGCAGCTGACCAAACACGCCGAAAACACCCACGAGCGCAATGAACAGCCACTGCTCCGGCGTCGGCATCGGCCAGCCGGCCACCGCCGTCGCCGCACCGCAGATCATCGTGGTCGCGGAGAAGTAGAATGTGATCGTGATCGCGTGCTCCCCGCCGCTGCCGCTCATGCTGCGCAGGAACAGCATCGCGAGCGCCGAGAACATGGCGGCACCGAAGGCGATCAGCACGCCGACAGAGTTGCCGGCGAACGTCAGCTGCGGACCGATCGTGATCAGCACGCCGATGAAGCCCATCGCGAGAGCCGTCCAGCGGTACACGTGAATCGGCTCGCGCAGGAACAGCAGCGCGAGCACCGTCAGGAACATCGGCGCGGTGAAGCTGATGGCCGTGAACTCCGCCAGAGGCACCAGCGTGAGCGCCGTGAGCCAGCAGAACATGCTGGCCGTGCCGGCCAGCGAGCGCAGCGCGTGCGACTTCAGGTTCCGCGTCTTCAGTATGTGCAGGCCTTCGACGCGCCACGCGATCAGCGCCAGCACCGCCATCGAGATCAGGCCGCGGACGAAGATCGTCTGGCCGGTCGGAACGCCGTCGCCAAGGTACTTCACGCACGCCGACATGCAGGATAGGCAGGCGACCGACGACAGCTTGAAGAACGCGCCGAGGACGGGATGGTGATGATGAGCGTCGGTCGAGGCCAAGGTCGCGCCGGGGGTGCCGAAACGGGCCGCCAACGATAGCAGGGACGACGCCCGTTTGCCGGAGCCCGACAGCTCCCGTGCTGCATCCACGGCCCGACACCTCGCCCGACAGCGCTCTCGTGCGGGCGCGCGACGAGCCGTCGCCACCCTGAACCCGCCGCCCGTCGGCTCACCGCTGGTGTCCTCCGCGGTGCGCAGCTATTCTCCGAGCGCCCGCTTTCGCCCGGAGGCTCGATGCGCGCGCTCACCGTCCTTGGCCTGCTATCGCTTCCCGTCGCCCCGGCGTTGGCGCAGACGCCGGACGGCGAAGCGCTGTTTGCGACGCACTGCGCCGCCTGCCACGCGAAACCCACCGAGGAAAAGACGCCGACGCGCGCCGCAATGGCGACGCTGACGCCGAATGCGATCGTCGAGGCGCTGACCGACGGCCCGATGCGCATCCAGGGCCAGCCGCTTTCGGCCGCGGAGCGAATCGCAATCGCCGAGCGCGTCACGGGCCGCGCGTTCGTCGCCGCATCCCAGTCGGCCGGCAGCGGGCTCTGCGCGGCGGGTGCCGCGTTCTCCATGGTCGGCGCTCGCGACGGCTGGAACGGGTGGGGACCGGATGTCCACAACACCCGCCATCAGGGCGACGCCGGTGGCATCACGGCCGCGAACGTCGGCCGGCTCACGCTCAAGTGGGCGCTCGGCATCCCCGATGCGACGCAGTCGCGCGCGCAACCGGCCGTGATCGGCGACTGGCTGTTCATGGGCAGCCAGACAGGCACGATCTTCGCGCTCGACGCGAAGACCGGCTGCACGCACTGGACGTACAAGGCACGGTCCGGCGTGCGCACGGCGATCTCCGTGGGGCCCGTCGGCCCGACGGATGCACCGACCGGGTACGCGATCTACTTCGCCGACGCGCAGGCGCGCGCGTACGCGCTCGATGCCACGACCGGCAAGGAACTCTGGACGCGCAAGGTCGACGACCATCCCGCCGCACGAGCCACGGGTTCGCCGACGCTGTATGCGGGGCGCCTGTACGTCGTGACCTCCGGGGTGTCCGAAGAGACCGCGGCGGCGATGCCGGATTACGAGTGCTGCACGTTTCGCGGCAGCCTCACGGCGCTCGACGCGAGCACGGGCGCCGTGATCTGGAAGACGTACACCGTCGATGAGCCGAAGCGCCGCGGCACGAGTGCAAGCGGCAAGCCGCTGTGGGGCCCCGCGGGCTCGCCGATCTGGAGCGCGCCGACGATCGACGCCAAACGCGGCCTGATCTACGCGGCGACGGGCAACGCCTACGCGGACCCCGCCCCGCGCACGAGCGACGCGATCGTCGCGTTCGCACTCGACACCGGCAAGATCCGCTGGATCAACCAGATCCATCCCGATGTCTGGATCTTGGGCTGTGACGCGCAATCGACCGGCGGCAACACGAACGCGGGCGAGAACCCGAACTGCCCCGAGGACGTCGGGCCCGACTTCGACTTCTCGGCCTCACCGGCCTTGGTGAGCCTGCCGGGCGGGCGCGACCTGCTCGTCGTCACGCAGAAGTCGGGTGTCGGGTTTGCGCTCGATCCCACGCGGCGCGGCCGCGTGCTCTGGGAATACCGCTGGGGCAAAGGCAGCCCCGTGGGCGGCGTGTGGGGTACGACGACGGATGGCGAGCGCGCCTACTTTGCGGTGGCCGATCAGCTGACGCCGGCACCCGGCGGTCTGCACGCCGTGAACCTCGCGACCGGCCAACGCGCGTGGTACACGGCACCGCCGCCGCCGGTCTGCGCGGCAGGTCCGGGCTGCAGCTCCGCTCAATCCGCGGCGCTGACGTCGATTCCCGGCGTCGTGTTCTCCGGCTCGGCCGACGGGGCCATGCGCGCCTACGCGAGCACCGACGGACAGATCCTCTGGACGTTCGACACGAACCGCGACTTCACGACCGTCAACGGCGTGAAGGCCGACGGCGGCTCGATCGACGGCCCGGGGCCCGTGGTGGCGGGGGGAATGCTCTACGTCACTGCCGGCAACGCCGGCTTCGTCGGTACGGCCGGCAACGTGCTGCTCGCGTTCGGCCTCGGGCCCTGAAGGAGAAGAAGAGCCCCGGCCTCGTTAGGGGGGAGGTAAGACCGGGGCTCCCGTGGAACCGTCAGTTGACCGTGATCCGCTTGGCGACGGCTTCGGCCGCCTTGGGGAGTGTCACCGTCAGCACGCCGTCCGCCACACTGGCCGAGATCGCGGCGCTGTCGATCTTCGTCGACACCGTGAACGTGCGGACGAAGTTGCCGATGTTGTACTCCGAGTAGATCGGCCGCCACGCAGCGTACTTGCCCGCATCGACCGTTCCCTTGACCGTCAGCACGCCCTTGTCCAGGCGGATATCGATCGCCGATTTGTCGACGCCCGGCATCTCCATCGTGACGATCACGGCGGCCGCCGTCTCGTGAATGTCGGTGTATGGGCTGAAGAACCGGCCTGCCTCGGTGCGCTCCTCCGCCGGCTTCAGCTCCTTTTTCTCCTGGAGCGCGACTTGCTGTTCAGCCATTTGCGAATCTCCTGAAGAACCTTGCAACTAACCGTTGATGGTGACCGAGCGCGGCCGCTCGCTCTCTGCGCGCGGCAGGCGCACCGTGAGCACCCCGTCCTTGTACTCCGCCGCCACCTTCGCGGCGTCGAGCTGGGCCGGCAGCGTCAACGTGCGGTCGAACTCGCCCGCGGCGCGCTCGCGCCGGTGCACGCTCGCATCGGGCTCGTGCGCCAGGGTCTTCTTGCCCTTGATCCGCAGCGTGTCGCCGCGGACCTGAACGTCGAGGTCTTCCTTGCGGACGCCGGGCAACTCGGCCACGACGACGAAGTCCTCGCCTTCATTGAACACGTTGACCGGCGGATACGCCCCGCCGCCCGCGGTACGCGTGCCGAACCAGTCACCGCCCATGGCATCGTCCATCGCGCGCTGCACGGCGGCCAGCGTCGCGAAGGGATCTCGCATTCGAACGACCATACCGGGGCCTCCTTTTCCAAGCCCGCCAAACCGATGCCGCTCTTAGTGGGGATGGCCCCGGGATGTTTCAAGCGAGCCCCGCGGCTCGGGGCAACGTCAGTTCAGATCGGGCGTCTGCAGCGCCGCGGCGTGCCAGGCCTTGTTGCGCACGTGCACGCGCTGCTTGATGCGCCAGCCCTCCGACGTGCGGACATACGTATCCTCGTAGCCGCCGTGCCGCTCCACGCTGCCGGGGCCTTTCATACCGAGCTGCACGAGATAGACGCGGCCCTTGGCGCCCTCGGGCGTGGCCGTGATCTCGTGATTCAGCATCAGATGGCTCCAGTCGGTCCAGACGAGTTTCGTCTTGCAGCCTCGCTCGCCCCCGCCGATCAGGGTGGCCAGCGCGTCGCGACCACGCGCGAGCACGCGCCCGCCGGCGGCGAAGCCTGCGTCGGAGTTCTTGTCGATGAAGACGCCATCCGCCGTGAACAGGTTGGCGTAGTCGTACCCGTTGTTCGCGCACGTGTCGATGCCGTACGGGTAGCGGTTCACGAGCTGCTGGATTTCCTGATAATCGAGCGCCGTGAGCGTGCCGGACTTGGCCTCTGCGCGAGGCGTCAGATCGCCGCGGCCGGCAAGAAACGCGAGGACGGCGACTCCCACGAGAGCGGCTGCGAAGGAAATGCGTTGCACGGTTCGAACCTCCAGGATGGGGAGGCCCGATGTTACGCGAGTCGGCTCACCGAGGCTGCCCGCGCCCGAGCTTCAGCAGTGCCATCGCCGTCCGGTCGACGGCCTGGGTGACCCTGCGCCACAGCGTCGGCGGCGCACCGCAGGCGGCCGTCACGTCGATCGCGAGCGGCTCACCTTTCGCGCCGGCTGTCGGCCGCGGCTCCGAGCGCGTGATGATGCCGGTCGTCGTGCGGTAGACGCGATAGACGCGGCCCGGATCGATGTCCTCGTAGGTGGACGTGCCATACGTCGCGTCCAGCAGGAAATTCCAGGAGCCGAGCGCGTGCGCGATGCTCACCACGTCGACGGCCGTGTCCCCCGCGAGGTCGTGTGCGACTTTCGGCGCCGTGTTCTGCTCTTCGATGGAGCGGTACCGGCCTTCGAGCCGATCCAGCCGGTACTGCGAGTCGAGGCCGAGCAGCAGCGCCCAGTACTGCCACTTCAGGAACTCCGCGTCGACGCGCCACTGGTCTCCGAACACGGGCAACACGCGTTCCTCGCACCGGTCACCGGTCCGCAGGTGAGCGAGATACTGCCGGTCGCCGGTAGGCTCGAAGCGCAGCTCGGCGATGACCGACTCGGCCGTGAGCCGGTGGTACGTATAGACGTTCGCGGCAACGAGCAGCACCGCAAGCACGGTCAGCACGATGACGAGCAGCAACGAGATCGTGAACGTTCTGCGCACGCTGCCTCCGGATCACCAGAGATCGGCAGTTACACCACGCCGTGCGAGAATATCATGGGCATCTGAAGGGCGAGGCACAGGGCATGCGACATCGAGCGACAGAGGCCGTAGGAAGGCACGCGTCATGCTGACGATCTACGGCCGCACGAACTCCGTCAACGTGCAGAAAGTCCTGTGGTGTCTCGACGAACTCGGCGTCCCTTACGAACGCATCGACGCCGGCCTCGCGTTCGGCAAGAACCGCGAGCCGTGGTATCTCGCGCTGAATCCGAACGGCCGCATCCCGCTGCTCGTCGACGGCGCTTTCACGCTGTGGGAATCGAACACGATCGTGCGTTACCTCGCCAGCAAGCACGGCATGGGTACCCTGTGCCCAAAGTCGCCCGAGGCCCGTGCGCTCGCCGAGCGCTGGATGGACTGGCAGCTGTCGACGCTCGTCACGCCCGTGTCGATCGTGTTCCAGGCCCTGTATCGCATGCCGGCGGCCGACCGGGACGCCGCCGCGATCGCACGCCACACCGCGGAAGCCAATCGGGCCATGCAGCTGCTCGACTCGCATCTGAAGGCCCAGCCGTACGTCGCGGGGCCTGACTTCACCATGGGCGACATCCCGGTCGGCGCCGTCGCGTACCGCTGGCTCGAGATGGACGGGATCGAGCGGCCGGAGCTCGCCGCCGTGGGAGCCTGGCGGGACCGGCTCGCCGAGCGACCGGCGTTTCGCCGCCACGTGATGCTGCCGTTGAGCTGACGGGCTTTGACGCGGTTCAGGGCCTGCGGTACTTTCCACTACTAAGCCGACAGAAACAAAGAAGAAATGCCGGCAACGACAACCGTCCCTAACCGCCCCCTGCCCGGACGTGAACTGCGTCCGGATTTCGGGTCCGGCCAATGGACATAATGTCACTCGACCGGGATGCGCCAAGGCATCTGCAGGTCTGATCTGTGCGGGGGATTGGAGTGAGCAGATTGAACCGAGCGCAGCGCGCCTACGCCTGGGCCATTGCCGCCATGCTGTTCGTGATCGGCACCGCCCGAGCCGACGAAGAACTGTTCCCGCGCCCCCCGCAGCTCGAGCCGGCCGTGCAGTTCTGGACGCGCGTCTACACTGAGGTCGACACCCGCTCCGGCTTCGTCCATGACGACCTTCGCCTCGACATCGTCTACCAGACCGTGCGTTTCACCGAAGACATGAGTCAACGCGACCGGCGCCGCCGCGTCGATCGCGCGATCGAACTTCACCGTAACATCCTGAACAAGCTCGCGACGGGTGCCCGCGAAGGACTGAACGGCGAGGAGCAGCGCGTGCTCGACCTCTTCCCGCCGGGAACGAGCAACGCCGAATTCCGGGCGGCCGCCGGCCGACTCCGTTTCCAGCTGGGTCAGGCGGATCGGTTCCGCGCCGGGCTCATCAGAGCCGGCGCCTGGCGGCAGTACATCTACGACGTGCTGGACAAGGAAGGTCTGCCGCGCGAGCTCGCGTCGTTGCCGCACGTGGAGTCTTCGTTCGATCCCACCGCCTATTCCAAAGTCGGCGCAGCCGGGCTCTGGCAGTTCACGCGCTCGACGGGCGTGCGCTACATGCGCATCGACCACATCGTCGACGAGCGCCGTGACCCGTTCCTCGCCACCAAGGCCGCCGCGCGGCTGCTCGCCGACAACCACAGCGTCGTCGAGACCTGGCCTCTGGCGCTGACCGCCTACAACCATGGCCTGGCGGGCATGCGCCGTGCGGCCGACCAGCAGGGCACCACGGATATCGCCACGATCATCGCCAAGTACCAGAGCCGGTCGTTCGGCTTCGCGTCGCGCAACTTCTATGCTGCGTTCCTCGCCGCGGTGCAGATCGACAAGGACCCGGAGCGCTACTTCGGCAAGGTGCATCCCGATCCGCCCTCGCCGACTGCCGCGGTCGCCGTGCCCGCCTTCATGCGCGCGGAGACGCTGGCGAATGCGCTGAACGTGCGTTTCAACACGCTGCGCTCGCTCAATCCCGCGTTGTCCGATGCCGTGTGGTCGGGCGACAAGTTCGTTCCCGAGGGATTCGAGCTGCGCGTGCCGGAAGCCACGGCAGCTGTTGCCGCAGAGCTGCTGGCGGCCGTGGACGCACGCGAGCGGTTCGCTTCGCAGCGCGCGGATCAGGAGCACAAGGTGCGCCGCGGCGATACGCTGTCGCAGATCGCCGCCGAGTATCGGGTGAGCCTGGCCTCGCTGATGCGTATCAACGGCTTCTCTGGCAACGATCTGCTGCGCGTGGGCCAGACGATCAAGCTGCCGATCGAGGCGGCACCGCGGAGCGATGCCGCTCCGACGGCCACGCCCGTCTCCGCGAGCGCACAAGCGGTCGCGCGCGCCGCGCCCGAACCGCGCGAGACACCGCCGGACACGGTAACGGCGTCCGCTGACGCGGACGGTGACCGCGTCTACGTCGTCCGCAACGGCGACAGCATCGAGCGCATCGCGAAGCGCACGGGCGTAAACGCCGACGCCCTGCTCGCAGCCAACGCGATCCGCAACAGGAATCTGATCTTCGCGGGCCAGAAGCTCACGGTGCCGGGCGGCGAGGCGACCGCAAAAATCGCGGCCGGCGCCGACACTCTCCAGGCCAATGCAGACGACTCCGCGGGAGACGAATCGCTGGCCACGGCCGAGCTGACCGCTGCCCTGTCGCCGGCCGTCGGGGCAAACGGCGAGTCGCCGTCGTCGGCAGCGCCCGCCGGTACCCTGGACGACGACACCGTCAATGCGCTCTCCGCGGAGCAGGCCGTGCTGGCGGCCGACCCGACCGACTACTCGGTCTCGGCGACGAACCAGATCACCGTGCAGGCGCTCGAAACGCTGGGACACTATGCCGACTGGGCCGGAGTCCCCACGCAACGACTGCGCGAGCTGAACAGGCTTCGTCAGAACGAGGCCGTAGTCATCGGCCAGAAGATCAGGGTCGACCTCAGCGAGGTCGATGCGCCGACGTTCGAGCAGCGGCGCGTCGCGTACCACCAGCAGCAGCAGAGCGACTTCTTCGCATCACACCAGATCGACACGATCGAGGCGCACGTCATCAAGGCCGGCGAGTCGTTGTGGGTGCTCGCCGAACGGACTTACAAGGTTCCCGTGTGGCTGCTGCGACAGTACAACCCGGATCTGAATCTCGACCGTGTGCAGCCCGGCACCATCGTGAAGTTTCCGCGCCTGAAGGCTCTCGAGCCCGGGCTGGCCGTGACCGCACCGCAGTCGGTGGCCGCGAGCGGCCGCTGATCCTGCGTGAACCCACCGGCCGAGACCGAGCGCGTACTTGCCGGGCGGGTCGTCGCGATCCCGGAGACGCGGCAGGCCGACGTCCTCGCCAACCTTCTCGAACGGCGTGGCGCACGCGTGCTGCGCTGCCCACTCGTAGGCATCCAGGATTCGCCCGATGCGGCCGCAGTCAATGCGTGGGTCGAGCGCCGCATCTCGTTGCCGACGGACCTCATCGTCTTCTATACGGGCGAAGGCATCGAGCGCCTCGTGGGCTTCGCCCGACGCGCGGGTCGCGAGGAGCAGTTCCTTGCAGCGCTGCGCCGGACTCCTAAGCTCACGCGCGGACCGAAGCCGAAGCGCGCGCTGCATCGCCTAGGGCTGGAGACCGAGCACGAGGCCACCGAACCCACCACGGCCGGACTGCTGGCCGTCGCCGAGCGCGTGCCGCTGCCGAACGGCCGCGTCGCACTCCAGCTCTACAACGTCGTTCAGGATCGCGAGCTCGAGAAAATGCTGCTCGGCCGAGGCAGCGAGGTGGACTGCATCGCCCCGTACGTCTACGCGACGGCCGCCGAAGACGAGCGGGTCGAGCAACTCATCGCGGAGCTCGCAGCGGGACACGTGGACGCGCTCGCGTTCACGAGCAGCTCGCAGGTGCAGCGGCTGGTGGGCGTGGCCAGGAAACGCCGCATGGAATCGGCATTGCGCTCGGGCCTCGCGCGCACGCGCATCGCCGCCGTGGGGCCCGTCGTCGCCGCTCAGCTGGTCGCCGACGGCATCCGCGTCGACGCGATGCCGGAGCACAGCTACTCCATGAAACCGCTCGTGACGAGCGTGTGCGAGATGCTCTCGCGCGCCGGTTAGCGCCTCGCGTGCCGCAACTGAATGGCCGTGGGGCGGCCATCGCCCGTCGGCTGATACCAAACGGAGAAGTCGCTTAGCGCCGTTCGATAAGCCGCGAGCGGGTCGTCGCTCTGCAGCTCGAACGCGTCGAAACCGGTGCGCAGCATGAAGAAAAGCTGTTCCAGCAGCACGTCCCCTACTGCACGCAGCTCACCCGCAAATCCGTAGCGTTCGCGCAGCAGCCGCGCGTAGGAGTATGCACGGCCGTCGCGAAACTTCGGAAACTCGAGCGCGACGAGCGCGAAGTGTCGAAGGTCGGCCGCAATCAGATCCGGAGGCTGGTCGCTGCGCAGCCTGATACCGAGCGGCGCGGCGCGTGCGAGCAATGGCTCCCGCTGCGCCTGCCACTGCTCGTGGCTCACGATCACCGCACCCGTGGCGGGAATCGTCTGCGCGCCGCTTGCGTCGACAAAGGCATCTGCGACGAGCTTGCCGTCCTTTATCAACGCCATCACGCCGCCTGACTCTCGCTGCCGTACACGGCTTCCTTGAACGGCTCGATGCCGACGCGTCGGTACGTGTCGATGAAACGCTCGCCGTGCTCGCGGACCACGAGATACGTGTCGACGATCTTGCGAATCGCCGCCGGCACCTCGGTCTGTGCCAACCCGGGACCCAGACGGTCGCCGAGCGACGCGTGCTGATCCGAGGAACCACCGAGCGTGAGCTGAAAGAACTCCTCGCCGCGCTTGTCCACCCCCAGGATGCCGATGTGGCCCACGTGATGATGACCGCACGCGTTCATGCAACCGGAGATGTTGATCGTGAACTGGCCGATCCTTTGCAGCTC
Source organism: Gammaproteobacteria bacterium (assembly GCA_035548835.1). Lineage (GTDB taxonomy): Bacteria > Pseudomonadota > Gammaproteobacteria > Steroidobacterales > Rariloculaceae > FEN-1219. The sequence continues at coordinate 41,759 of DASZSB010000149.1, forward strand.
GTCGAGATCCGTGAACGCCCGGCTGATGTCCTGAGCTATCGGGATCGCCCGCGCGTTCGCAAGCGAGCAGTAGTCGAGCCCGGGGCAGCAGATGATGTCGGACAGCAGCCCGAGATTCGGGGTGGCCAGCTCGAGCGCAAAGAGCTCGCGCCAGAGGCGCTGGAGGTCGCTCTGCTTCACGTCGACGAGCACGAGATTCTGGCGATGGCTCACGCGGATCTCGCCGAAGCTGTACCTGTCGGCCAGGTCGGCCATGGCGTCCATCTTGTCGGCCGTGATGTCGCCCGGGACCCGGCCCGGCGCCTTCAGCGACACGTTCACGATGGCGTAGCCCGGCACCTTGTGCTCCACGACGTTGCCGCGCACCCAGCGATCGAACGCACGGTCGGCCTTGCGCGCCGCGGCGAGCTCCGCCGCCATGTCGGGCAGCGTCTCGTAGGCCGGCGGCGCGAAGTACGAGCGGATTCGCTCGACCTCCGCATCGGGCACCTTCAGCGCGCCGTTCCTCGTGGCTTCCCACTCCTGATCGACGAGCTCTCGATACTTGTCGATGCCCATCTGGTTCACGATGATCTTGATGCGCGCCTTGTGCAGGTTGTCGCGACGGCCCTGCATGTTGTAGACGCGCAGGATGGCCTCGACATAGGACAAGAGGTCCTCGGGCGCCAGCCACTTGCGGATCGTCTGCCCGATGTACGGCGTGCGACCGAGACCGCCGCCGACCAGCACCTCGAAACCGATCCGCCCCTGCTCGTTGCGATGCATCCGCAAGCCGATGTCGTGGACGGCGACGGCAGCGCGATCGTTCGGCGAGCCCGTCACCGCGATCTTGAACTTGCGCGGCAGGTAGGAGAACTCGGGATGCAGGAACGAGTACTGCCGCAGCAGCTCGCAGTAAATCCGCGGATCCGCGAGCTCGTCCTTCGCGCAGCCCGCGTACTGGTCGGACGTGATGTTGCGGACGCAGTTGCCCGAGGACTGGATCGACGTGATCTCCGCGTTCGCCAGCTCTTTGATGATATCCGGCGCTTCCTCGAGCTTGATCCAGTTGAACTGGATGTTCTGGCGCGTCGTGAAGTGACCGAAACCCCTGTCGTAGGTGCGTGCGATGTGAGCGAACGTGCGCATCTGTCTCGACGACAGCGTGCCGTAGGGCACGTTCACGCGCAGCATGTAGGCGTGCAGCTGGAGGTACAGGCCATTCATGAGCCGCAGCGGCCGGAACTGGTCCTCCGTGAGCTCGCCCGCGAGCCGGCGTTGGACCTGCCGGCGAAACTGAGCGACCCGCTCGGCCACGAACTTGGCGTCGAATTCATCATAGCGATACATGGGCTTGCACCTATTCCTTCGTGCTGCGCCGCAGCCGGGCCACGCCTTCCCCACGCCGCTCCGCCCCGGGCGCAATGCCGGTGACCGGGCCCGCCGCTTCACCGTCGGTGCGGACCGTCGGGCCGAACGCCCGGATCACCTCGCGAATCTCGGTCGGTCGCACCTGGCCGTCGTCGATGCGGACCTGGATCAGCATGGGGTCGATCACGAGGCTGCGTGCCTGGTGGCCCTTTGCGACCTCGAGCAGGCGCTCCGCCTCCGCGTCGTCCTCGATCACGGCGCCGGCAGCGATGGCGGTGTTCCACTGTTCGCCCGGCGCGAGGAAAACGACACGGCCGTCGGTCAGACGGTTCGCAATGATCATCTGCGGCATCGGAGATTTGAGCTGGCCCGCGGGCCAAACGACCTCAAGCAACGACCGGGTATTCTACACATCGAACCCCGGCCCCCTGTTAGAAGAATGCCGACGTTGCATATGCCGCAAACGGCCCGCGGCATTGAGCCACCTGCGTCATCGATGAGCCGCGCCCGGCCGCGTCGAACTGTTCACAGAATCTGTGGATAACGATGTGGACAACGACTTGATACGTCGTCCGCACGCCGAAAATCGCTGGCCGCGCTCCGAATTGGTCAAAAAATCGTCAAAAACCCGCGGACTTCTTACGGATCATCGAGTTGCAGCCTATTTCACTGTTGGACAACAAGATCGGTCGGCAACTGTGCGCCCGACTGCATGGGCCGGCTGGCGCAGCATGCCGCCCTGTGCACAGCATCGGCCCGAAAAGCCGCGCCGCTCTCCGCTCACCGGCCGACGCAATCACCGGTGGTTGCCGTATAGTGCAGCGGCTCGGCCGAGCATTGGGGGGACGGCGATGCATGGCACGAAACTGCTCCGGGTGGCGCTGGCTCTGTCGGCGGTCGCAGGCGTGGCCTGCGCCGGGGCGGACCCCGCGGTGAAGACGACGACCGACATCGAGTACGCGCGGGTCGGTGACCAGACCCTGCGGCTCGACCTGTACCAGCCTGGAACGGGTGTGGCGCCGCTGCTCGTCTGGGTGCACGGCGGGGCGTGGGAGCGCGGCTCCAAGACGCCGATGCCACTGACCGGGCTGCTCGAGCACGGCTACGCGATCGCGAGCCTGGACTTCCAGCCAGCCTCCGCGGCGCGGTTCCCAGGCCAGGTGCACGAGATCAAGGCCGCGATCCGGTTCCTGCGTGCCTCTGCATCACGCTATGGCTACGACGCACGCCGGATCGGCATCCTGGGCGCCTCGTCGGGCGGGCACCTGGCGGCGCTGGTGGGCACGAGCAATGGACGCGCCGATCTCGAAGGCTCGCTCGGCGACTACCCGCAGGAGTCGTCGGCAGTACAGGCCATCGTGTCGTACTTCGGCGCGTCGAACCTGACGACCATCCTCGCCCAATCCACGCCGTTCGGACTCGGCATCCGCAAACCGGCGCTGAAAACGATGCTCGGCGCGCTACCCGAGGAAGACGAGGCCACGGCGAAGCTCGCGAGCCCGGTGTTCCACGTGGACGGCAACGATCCGCCGTTGCTGCTGCTGCACGGGGACCAGGATCCGCAGATGCCGATCAACCAGTCGCACGAGCTGCAGGGTCGCTACGAGCGCGCGGGACTCGAAGCCGACCTGATCGTCGTGCATGGCGCCGGGCACGGCGGCGACGAGTTCTTCAGGGCGCCGAACACGGACCGGGTCGCGGCGTTCCTCGACGCGCATCTGCGCCGGACGGAGCTGAGCTCAGCGCAGCGGTAACTCGTCCGTCAGCCAGGTGGCGCCGACGAAGCGGCGCTCGCCGGCATCGATCCGCACATCGTTGATGCTGGCCTCGCGGCGGCGCATGAGCCCGTGGTCGTCGAATTCCCAGAGCTCGTTGCCGTAAGACCGGAACCACTGCCCGGCGGCGTCGTGCCACTCATACTGGAAGCGCACACCGATCCTGCGTTCGCCGAACGCCCACAGGCTCTTGCGCAACCGGTATTCGAGCTCACGCGCCCACTTGCGGGTGAGGAACGCCTTGATGGCCTCGCGGCCGGTGATGAACTCGTCGCGATTGCGCCAGACGGAATCCTCGGTGTACGCACCCGCCACGCGCTCCGGGTCCCGCGAATTCCACGCGTCCTCGGCGGCTTTGACCTTGATGCGCGCCGTCTCCTCGGTGAACGGCGGTACGGGTGGCCGGGTCTGCATCAGCGGCGCTCGCGATCCGGCGGATCCTCGGGTGGTCCTCCGCCCCACTTCTCGCGGTGCGCCTCCTCGGCAGCCCGTTGAATGTCGGCGTGCCGGGTACGAAGCAGCAGGCTACCGGGCGGACACACGCGCGCGCGGATCAACCCCAGGTCGGCAGCGGCATCGAAGAGGCTCGGATACCACTGCTTCCAGCTCGGGAGTAGCTGATCGACTTCGTCGCGCAGACTCATGGCCCGGAATCTAGCCCACCGACGCCGAGGCCGCAACGAACGCAGTTCTCTTTACCTCGAAGCGCCCGGACCGTGGCCCACCAGGCCCGCGCGCGTACCGCGGCCCACCTGCAGAAAAGTTCATCCGGCAGGCTTGACCGGCTTCCGGCAGCTGTTAGGTTAGGCCGGTTCCAGGAGACCTCGGTAAGCACGGGATGGTATTCGGCGAGATCGTGCTGGTGGCGCTGCAATCGATCCGCGCCAACCTGTTCCGCGCATCGCTCACGATGCTCGGCATCATCATCGGCGTCGGCGCGGTCATCACCATGCTGGCGGCCGGCGCCGGAGCCCAGAAGCGCATCGACGATCAGATCGCGGCACTCGGCGCCAACATCCTGACCGTCAACGCATCGACATTCTTCGCCGGCGGCGTGTCCCGCGATCGGCAGTCGCTCGTCATCGACGACGCCGATGCACTGCGCGACGAGGGCCACTATTTCAGCGCAGTGGTCCCGGAGGCCCAGAATCGCGGTCAGCTGAAGCTCGACAACGTCAACACCAATTGCCGGCTGTCGGGTACGACGGCCGACTACGCGAGCGTGTTCAATTATTCGCTGGCGCACGGCCGCTTCTTCACCACCGAGGAGAACGAGCAGCGAAAACGCGTGGTCGTCGTCGGCGCGGAGATCCCCGGCCGGCTGAACACGACGCCGGAGGCCCTGATCGGGAAGACGCTGGCCGTGAACGGCCAGCCGTTCCAGGTCATCGGTGTGCTCACGAGCGTAGGTGGCGGGTTCGGCAACCAGAGCCCGGACTCGTCCGCCTTCATTCCGCTGCGCACGGCCCAGCAGCGCGTGTTCGGCAAGGATCAGATCGACAACATCAGCGTCCGAATCACCGACGGCACCTCGATGGAACGCGCCATGGTCGACATCGAGCGCGTGGTGCGGCGCAAGCACAAGCTGCAGCCCGGCGCGCCGAACGACTTCGCGATCGTCGACCGCCGCACGTTTCTCGATACCCAGCAACAGGCGCAGCAGACGTTCACGATGCTGCTCGCGAGCATTGCGGGCGTGAGCCTGCTGGTCGGCGGCATCGGCATCATGAACATCATGCTCGTCAGCGTGACCGAAAGAACGCGCGAGATCGGCATCCGCATGGCGCTCGGCGCGACGCGATTCAGCATCCTGCTGCAGTTCCTCGTCGAGTCCGTGACGTTGTGCCTGCTGGGCGGCGGCCTCGGCATCCTGCTCGGCAGCGGCGCGGCCCAGATGCTGTCGCGGCTGGCCGGCTGGGAGGTGTTCGTCTCGCCCGAATCGGTCGGCCTGGCCTCGTTCTTCAGCGTCGCGGTGGGCCTGTTCTTCGGCATACTGCCCGCACGGCGCGCTGCGAGACTCGATCCCATCGAAGCCCTGCGTTACGAGTAGGCCGGCCGCAACCCCACGGGCGACGTGGTCGGGTAAAATGCCGCAGTCTTTGCGCACGCCGGCCCCGATCGGGGTCGCATGCGCTGACAAACACGAAATTGACGGGATCGGAAATTTGGGTTCGAGCATCCTCCGTACACTCACTGCCCTCCTGTTGATGGTCGCCTGCTCGGGGTGCGTGCTGCACATTCACCGCGACGGTCCGCCGCCGCCGGGGTTCCAGTACACGCGCCCGCAGGGGCCGCTCGAGCCCTTCGTGGTCCACGAGCGCCATCCCGTCGTGCTCGGCGAGCCCACTGGCCGCACGCGATACCACGACATCGTGCCGCTGTCGTTCGTGTCGAGTGGCCACAACGGCCACCCCGAGAATCTCGTGATAGGCCAGTACTTCCGCTCGCATGGGCCCGGACGCAAAAAGCTGGTCATCGTCATGCCGATCTGGGGCACGAGCACCTACCCGCCGCGCAAGATATCGACGGGCTACGCGCGCCGCTCGGGCGACGCCGTGAACGTCATCTGGATTCACGGCGACGCACCGGTCTTTCCATGGGCGGACCTCGCCAAGGCGCCGGACGAGAAGACCTTCGTCGCGATGGCGCACGACAGCGTGGAGCGCTTCCGGACCGCCATCGTCGACATGCAGCGGCTCGTCGACTGGGCCGAGACGCGCGACGAGATCGACCCCACGCGAATCGCGTTCGTCGGCTTCAGCATGAGCGCGCTGGTGACGGCGACGATGATCGCCAACGATTCGCGCGTGGCCGCGGCAGTCCTGATGATGGGCGCGGGCAATTTCGCGGACGTGTTCAGCACGTGCGGCGACAAGGTTGCCGCGGTTCGCACGCACGCGATGCACGATTTCGGGTGGTCGCTCGACCAGTATCACGCCTTCTTCGAGGAACAGTTCAGGCCGGCCGACCCCTCCCGATTCCGCGGGCGCTACGATCCGGACAAGATCCTGATGATCGATGCGATGTTCGACGACTGCATGCCGGAATCGGCGCGAGCCGCGCTCTGGGACGTGACCGGGCACCCGGACCGCGTCACGATGATGTACCGGCACCGCAGCTCGTTCTATTCCATGACACCGCTCGGGCTGAACTTCTCGCGCCGCCAGATCTACCGCTTCCTCGATCGCAAGCTCGATCGCCCGCAGGATCATCCGCCCCGCGGCGGCAATTGACATAAGGCACTCATCGCCGTGCGCGCGCACGCGTCGCTTGCTCCGGCGACCATTCCTCTGAGATAGTCCGGCCGCTGAACAGGGTAAACCCGGCGAAAGCCGGGGACGCAAAGCTTCCGGTCTACAGGACTTCGGTCCCACGACAGCGGGGTTGCCGGCAACGCTCAGGTATTGGACTTGCGGCGCTCCCTTTCGTTTGGCGGCCCCGGAGCGAGCATCGTCAGGAGTCCAATCGAGCATGAGTACCGCCGTCGCACGCAGGCGCACCCCCACCACCGCCGCCGCAACCGGCCCCGCCGCCAACGTTCAGGTCACCGCACCCAGCGAGATCCATCAGGTCCTGATGGATGCGAAGCGCTACCCGTCGCCCGTCCGGCCACTCGGCAGCGGGAGCTCGACAACCCGCTGCATCACTGCCAACGGCGGCACACAGCTCGATCTTTCCGCCATGAACCGCGTGCTCAAGATCGAGCGTGACACGGTGACCGTACAGCCCGGTATCTCCCTGCCGGACTTGGCGGAGGTGTTGAGCGAGGAAGGCCTCGAGCTCATCGGCGGGTTCGACCTCGCGAACCGGACGGTCGGCGGCGCAGTCTGTGGGGCGGGCCTCGAAGCTTCGATCGCGGGCGACGTGGGCCAGTTCGCCTCCCATGTCACGCAGCTCAAGGTCGTGAGCCCGAACGGCAAGAAGTTCGTGATCAACGACAAGACCAAGAGCCTGCTCGCATTGATGCGCCTGAGCTACGGACTGCTCGGCGTCGTCTATGAGGTGACACTGCGCATTCGTCCCGTGCAGGGGTTTGCCGTGCAGACGGCCAAGACGACGTTTCAGGACTTCGGCAGGCTCGGGCAGAAGCTGCTGGGCGCGAAGGCCGGTGTCAAACTCTACCTGCTGCCTTTCCGCAACCGGATCTACCTCGAGCTGCGCCGGCCGGCCGCGGAAGCGGACCCCGGCCGCAAGTTCGCGTGGCGCTTCAAGGACTGGGCCGTCTACTCGGCCCTGCCCGAGGCCGCCCGATCCCTCGGACTCGCACTTCCGATCCGCCAGCTGCGTTACCCGCTGATCGACAGCCTGAGCGAGGTTGCGCAGTCGCTGGTGAACAACGCACTGGTGAAGAGCGGGAGCAACGCCGTCGAGCAGAGCGGGCGGTATCGCATGCTCGGCAGCAAGAGCCGCTTCACGTACGCGACGTGGGCGTTCCCTGCCGCGGAGTTCCCGGGCGTCGTGCTCGCATACAAACTGTTCTGCAAGGAGCACTACCTGCGCACGGGGTTCCGCTGCGACATGCCGACGGTCGGATTCCGCCTGAACCAGGATCGCAGCGCGCTGCTATCGCCGTCGTTCGACAGCGCGATGTTCACGCTGAGCCCGCTGTCGACGCAGACGGAAGGCTGGGACGACTTCGTGCTCGACTTCGCCGACTTCGCCGCGCATCAGCACGGCGTTCCGTTCTTCAACCAGACGCGCCACGCGACACCCGACGTCGTCGCGCAGCGCTATGGCTCGCGCCTGCCCTTCTTCAACAAGGTGCGCCGCCAGCTCGATCCGCACGACCGGCTCGTGAACCAGTTCTTCCAGTCCTACCTGCCCTCCGCCTGAGGAGCCTCGCACGCGCGAGCAGGGGCAGTGCCCGGATGCCGCTCCCGAAACCCGCGCTCACCCAATGGCGAGCGCGAGTTCGGTCGGGGTCATTTGATGAAGCCGAGCGACTCGAGCTTCACGATGATGCGGTGCGCCGACATGTCGGGCGTCACATCCGCGGTGTCGAGCCGCATCTCCGGCTTCTCCGGCACCTCGTACGGATCGTCTATGCCCGTGAAGCCCTTCAGGATGCCGGCCCGCGCCTTCGCGTAGAGGCCCTTGCGGTCACGGGCCTCGCACACCTCGATCGGCGTCGCCACGTGAACCTCGATGAAGCCGCCGAGCGGCTCGATCATCTCGCGAACGCGCTTGCGTGTGGCCGCGTACGGTGCAATCGGGGCACAGATGGCGATGCCGCCGTTCTTCGTGATCTCGCTCGCCACATAGCCGATGCGCTGGATGTTCAGATCGCGGTGCTCCTTCGAGAAACCGAGCTCGCTCGACAGGTGCTTGCGCACGAGATCCCCGTCGAGCAGCGTGACCGGACGGCCGCCCATCTCCATGAGCTTCACCATCAACGCGTTCGCGACGGTGGACTTGCCGGAGCCGGACAGGCCCGTGAAGAACACCGTGAAGCCCTGCTTGTGGCGCGGCGGATGCGTGCGGCGCAGCTCCGCCACGACGTCCGGGAACGAGAACCACTCGGGAATGTCGGCGCCTTCCTGCAGCCGTCGACGCAGCTCCGTGCCCGAGATATCGAGCGTGCGCCAGCCCTTCTCGATCTCGTCTTCCGGGAAATACTGAGCCTTATCCTCCACATACACCATGTTCTTGAACGGCACCATGGTGATGTCGAGCTCCTTCTCGTGCTTCTTCATGAGCTCTTGGGCGTCATAGGGGCCGTAGAACGGATTGCCCGCGCTGTCCTTGCCCGGGCCCGCGTGGTCACGGCCGACGATGAAATGCGTGCAGCCGTAGTTCTTGCGGATGATCGCGTGCCACATCGCCTCGCGCGGCCCCCCCATGCGCATCGCGAGTGGCAGCAGGGACAGGGTCGTCGTCTGCTCGGGGTACGCGCGCAGCAGATGCTCGTAGCAGCGCACGCGCGTGAAGTGGTCGACGTCACCCGGCTTCGTCATGCCGACGACCGGCTGGATCAGCAGGTTCGCCTCGACGTCCTTCGCGGCGCGAAACGTGAGCTCCTGGTGGGCGCGGTGCATCGGATTGCGGGTCTGGAAGGCCACGACGCGGCGCCAGCCGAGCTTCGCGAATCGATCACGCAGCTCCTTCGGAGTATCGCGCAAGTGCTTGAAATCGTAATGGGTCGGAGCTTCCACACCGCGCAAGTTGCCGCCCAGGTACACCTCGTTGCTCTGCCGGCGCAGGTAAGCCACGCCCGGGTGCTTGTCGTCGTTCGTGCCAAATACCGCCTTGGCCTCCGCCTCGCGATCCGGACGGTAGATGCTCGAGACCTCCATGGTCGCGATCAGCACGCCCTCGCCGTCACGCAACGCGATCGAGGCGCCGGCTTTGAGCTTGTCGGCAAACTCGGGCTTCACGTCGAGCGTGATCGGCATGGGCCAGAGCACGCCGCTTGCGAGCCGCATGTCGCGGAGCACGCGCTGGTAGTCGGCTTCCACCATGAAGCCATCGAGCGGCGAGAACGCGCCGTTCAGCAGCATCTCGATGTCGCAGAGCTGACGCATCGTGAGGTCCCACGACGGCAGGTCGCGTGCCCGCGCCTTCTCCTCGCGGACGGCCGCCTCGTCGAGATACAGATTCTTCAACTCCCCGCCGTGGGGGGCCTTCAGTGCGCCCATGTGGTCATGCTCCTGTTGGAAATCCGGATGAATGGCGGCAGCGGCGAAGGTCCAGCGACCCGCGATCGCCGTCGTGCCATGCGAGTGAAAACTAGCTGCCCAACAACTGCTGGGCCGTTGCGCGGATCGAGGCTGCGTTGATCGCAGGCAAGTAGTGCGCCTGGTACTCGCGCCCCTTCAACGACTTCTTGACGATCGATTCCAGGTTCGGCCGCTTGTCCGCGGGACCTTCACCCTTGCCGATGCCGCCGCCGAACTCGACCGCGGTGTCGAAGCCGGCGTCCATCGCAGCACCCATGCAACCGACCCACTGCACGGGGTTGAACAGCTGGAAGAACAGCCGCGCGCGGATCGCCTCCGGCGAGTCCTCGTGCAGCTTGCCCGTGTAATTCGAGACGACGGCCGTCTTCAAGCCGCCGAACTGAGTCTGCTCCAGCACCTGCCGGAACTGCTGCGCGGCGGCTACCATCAGGAAGGTGTGGAACGCGCCTTCGGTGTTCAACCGGACGGCGCGCTTCTTGACGCTCTCGAGCTCCGCGGCAAGGCGGTCGAGATCGGCGGATTCGCCTGCCACCACGGTCTGATCCGGCATGTTGTGCGCCGCGACGCCGCAGAAGTGCTTGTCGGCCAGGGCCGCGGCCGTCGGCAGGTCGAGCGTGGTCGCGACCATGCCGCCGCGGCCGAGCTCGCTCATGAGCTGGCCGCGCTTGCTGACGAGCTTGACCGCGTCCTCGAACGCCAGCACGCCCGCCATCACGAGCGCCGAGTACTCGCCGAGGCTGTGCCCCGCGCCGAGCACCGGCTGGATACGGTCGCCGACGAGACTGCGGAACGACTCGAGACACGCGATCTCGTGCGTCAGCAGGGCCGGTTGCGTGTAGCGGGTGAGATTGAGCTCCCCGCGCGGGTCGCGGAACGACAGCTCCGCGAGGTCGTAGCCCAGGGCCGCGCTGGCGCGCGCATAGAGATCGCGGGCGACTGGAAATTCTTCGACGAGGTCCGAGCCCATGCCGCGGTACTGCGACCCCTGACCCGGAAAGACATAGAGAAGCTTGCGTTCCGCCACGTGTACGTTGAGCCCCGATTCCGCGTAAACCGCGTATGATCCCCGAACGCCGGGCGCAAGCCAAGAGCTCGGTCGGAGCGCCCCTCAGGCGCCGCTGCGCACGAGGCTGCCTTCCCGCTCGTCGACGGTCAGCAGCACGGCCATTCCGAGCAGGAACAGCGCAATCACGGCGCTGACGCCGACCCGCTGGGAACCGGACCAGGCCGTCAGCACCCCGAGCATGAACGGGCCGAGAAATGCCGTGAGCTTGCCCGAGAACGCGAAGAACCCGAAGAACTCGTTCTCCATGTCGTGCGGCACGAACCGCGCCATCAACGAACGGCTGGCCGACTGATTCGGGCCGGCGAACACGCCGATCAGGATGCCCGCCACCCAGAACGCCGCGGCCGACGTCGCGAGCGTGGCCAGCAACGTGGCGCCGATCAGGCCCACGAGCGACAGCATGATCGTGCGTTTGCCGCCGATCAGATCGTCGAGATACCCCATCGCGAACGCGCCGATGCCAGCCGTCAGGTTGATCACGATGCCGAACACGAGCACCTGCTGCAGCGTGAACCCGAACGTCTCGGCGGCGTAGATGCCGCCGAACGCGAACACGGTCACGAGCCCGTCGTTGAAGAGCAACCGTGCGATCAGGAAGCGCACGGTCTGGCGGTGCTTGCGCAGCTCGCGGAACGTGCGCATCAACTGCGCGAACGACGCCCGCACGATCTTGCCGTCACGCGTGACGCGCGACTTGTCCTCGTGCACCCAGAGCAACATTGGCACGGTGAACACGACGAACCACACCGCAACGACCAGGTTCGTGGCACGGATGTTCTCGCCGAGCTGCTTCGTGAAGCCGAACCACGGCACTTCGGGCTGGATCAGCGTGACGAGCGCTACGACCAGCGCGAGAAGCCCGCCGATGTAGCCCATGCCCCAGCCGAGGCCCGAGACAAACCCCACGCGCTGCTCCGGCGCGATGTCCGGCAGGAACGCGTTGTAGAACACTTCGCAGGCCTCGAAGGCCACGTTGGCAACGACGAACACGATCAGGGCGAACATGACCTGCCCTGGCACCGGCAGGTACAGCACCGCGGTTGCGGCGGTGCAGACGACCACGGTCACGACGAAGAACAGCTTGCGATAGCCGCCGCGATCGGCGATCGCGCCGAGCACCGGCGATACGACCGCCACGATCAACGCGGTGATCGCCACCGCGCGCGACCAGAGCTCGGTGCCGCGGATCGGATCGGTCGCGATCGCCTGAGTGAAGTACGTCGCGTAGACGAACGTAACTACGAGCGTGGTGAACGGCGAGTTGGCGAAGTCGAACAGGGCCCATGACCAGACGGCGCGCGGCGAGCCCGGCGTGCGCGTAGCCTTCCCGATGGCGGCCGCATTCATCGTGAATCGATCCCTGATTTCGGCGGAGCGCTACTGACCGTAGCTCGGGTCGCAATCGTACGGATACACGTACTCGCCGGGCCGCTTCGACCATGCCATGTAGCGCGCGGCGAGCCCCGTGAACACCTGCGGATCCTCGTACAGTTGCGTGAGCCACAGCGTGTTGCCGTCCTTGCTGAGGCGAAAGTGCTCCACGAGATGCAGAGCGTCGCTGTGGTTGAAACCGTTGTTCATGAACGTGCCGGGGCTGATGTGCGTTGTATCGACGACCAGCGTGTCGCCTTCCCAGTGCCCCACGGAGTGGCCCGTCTTCGAATGCGGCGCCGAAGCCGGCGGGTGAGGTCGACCGTCGAGGAAGATCACGCGCACGAGGTCGAAGTACTCCATCTTGAGTACGATCAGCTGCGTGCCCTGATAGATCTCCATCGGAAACGGCGCCTGCATGAAGAACGCCACGCTCGGCGCGTTGCAGGTGTTCTCGCGCTTCAGCTCGTCCTTGTAGTTGTAGTTGCGGACCTGATCGATGGCCGCCTGCGTGAGCTTCAGTCCGCCGAAGTCCCCCGCCGCGAGCTCGCCCGCACCCGTGTCGTTGATCAGCACGGCGGCTTTCGGCAGCTCGTCGATCAGCGGCTGCCCCGACGGCTTTTTCTCGAACTTCACGGCCCAGAAGCCCTCGAAACTGGGAGCCGCGGAGGCGCCCGCCGCAAACAGCGCGGTGCACAGTGCCGCCGGCACCCACCACCCGATTCGCCCGCTCACGGCGCTCAATCCTCGCCGCTCGTCACGCCCGGATCGGGTCGCTGCCCGACGAGCTCGTGACCATCGGGGTAGATGACGCGGTACACGCGCATCGAGTTCGAGCCGTCGCGCGCGGGGTAACCTTCCACGGTGACCTGGTCGCCGTGCTTGATGGAGGTCTCGCTCCAGCCGCGCCGGCGCAGGACATTCGGGGAGTTGGTCTCGATGCGCCAGACCTCCTCTGCGCCGTCCTTCTTGGTCTTCAGCACCAGTACGCCGTGCGGATTGCGGAACGAGAACTCGTCCACCACGCCGGACACCTTGATGAGCTTGTCGCCCACGAAGTGCACCGCGAACGAGTGATGCGCCGCAGCCGGCCCCACCGGTACCAGCACCGCCAGAATCCACACGAGGAACGGCCCGGCACCCACAACACCTTTGTAACGTCGATCGTTCATCGCCCACCTCCGTTCGCCCGCCAGTATAGGCGGTCGGCGCCGTCGCACGAATTCCACCACGGGCTCAGGCCTGGATCCTCGAGAACGCCCGCGCGCCGAGCAACAGGAACACGGCCGCGACGCCTGCGAGCACGAGCAGGTCGACGACCGCGCCGATGGCCGGCTGACCGATCAGCGCGCCGCGCAACCCGTCGATACCATACGACAACGGATCGAGACGGGTCGCAACCGCGAGTGCGCGCGGCAGGCCGTTCAGCGGGAACAACGCCCCCGACAGGAAGAAGATCGGCATCACGAGGAAATTCATGATCAGCTGAAAGCCCTGCATGTCGCGCAGCGACGAGCCGATCGCAGTGCCGAGCGCCGAGAATACGATCGCGATCAGCGCCAGGAATACCAGCGCCTCGGGAATGGCGACCAGGCTCTGCGGCCGGAATCCCGCGATCAGGCACACCACGAGCACCAGCACGCCCTGCAGCATGGCGATCGTCGCGCCCCCCAGGGTCCGCCCGGCCATGATCTGGAGCCGCGGCACAGGCGCCACGAGCGTCTCCTTCAGGAAGCCGAACTGCCGGTCCCAGAGCAGCCCGATGCCGGAGAAAATCGACGTGAACAGCACGCCCATGCCAATCACGCCCGGCGCCACGAACTGGATGTAGCTGCCCTGGCCTGCGCGCTGGAACACGGGCCCCAGCCCGAATCCGAGCACCAGCAGGTACAGCAGCGGCTGCCCCAGCGACGCAATCATCTGCGGCCGCGAGCGCAGATATCGCTTCACCTCGCGCAGCCACAACGCGAAGATCACGTTCATCGCCGCCTCCCCGCCCACATGCGACCCATCTGGCGCATCTGATCCGCCGCATCCGCGCGCTCGTCGCGAATCGTGGTGCCCGTGAGCGCCAGGAACGCGGCCTCGAGCGACTGCACGTTCGTCTGGGCCTTGAGCTCGGCCGGCGTGCCTTGGGCGACGATCCGGCCGTGATCGATGATCGCGACACGCTGCGCCATGCGCTCCGCTTCGTCCATGTAGTGCGTGGTCAGGAACACGGTCACGCGCTCGGATTCGTTCAACCCCTTCACGTGCGTCCAGAGCTGGTTGCGGCTCTGCGGGTCGAGGCCGAGCGTCGGCTCGTCGAGGAACAGGATCTTCGGCGTGTGCAGCAGGCCGCGCGCGATCTCGAGGCGCCGCCGCATGCCGCCGGAGAACGTCTTGACCTGCGACTTGCGCCGCTCCCACAGCTCGAACAGCTTCAACAGGATCTCGATGCGCTCCGCGCGCTCCCGGCGTGGCACATGGTACAGGACGCCATGCAGATCCATGTTCTCGTAGGCCGTGAGATCGCCGTCGACGCTGGGGTCCTGGAACACGATGCCGAAGCGCTTGCGCACCTCGAGCGGCTCGGCCGCAGGATCGAGACCGTCGATGCGGATCGTGCCGCTCGTGGGTCGCAGCAGCGTCGTCAGCATCTGGATCGTCGTGGTCTTGCCCGCGCCGTTCGGACCGAGGAACGCGAACACTTCACCGGTCGCCACCTCGAACGACACGTCGGCCACGGCCTGCACCTCGCCGAACGTCTTCGTGAGGTTGTGCACGCTGATCATGGTCTCCGCCCCTCCGGAAGCAGCGACGAGCCGCCGAACCGGCCCTGCCACTTCGCAATGGCTTCGGTGTTGTAGACGCAGTCTGGCAACTCGCCACGCAGCGCCGCGAGCGCGGCCCCCGCGGCCCAGGGAATGGCCGCTCCCAGCGTACCACCTTGATTGGCGGCGATCATGTGCGGCGCGAGCAGCACGCGATCGCCGAACCCGAGGATGCGGGCGCCTCGCGACGGCGGCTCCTCCGGCAGCACGTCGAGCGCGGCCGCGGCCAGCGTGCGCGCCTCGAGCGCATCGCACAGCGCATCCACGTCCACTACCGTGCCGCGCGAGGTATTCACCAGGACGGCCGTCGGCTTCATGAGCGCGAGGCGGCGCCGGTCGAGCAACCCGCGCGTCTCGGGCGTCAGGTTGCAGTGCAACGACACCACGTCGGCCTCGCGCAGCAGCGTGTCGATGTCGGTACGTTCCACGCCGTAACGGGCGAACTTGCCGGACTCGACGTACGGGTCAGCCGCGATCAACCGCACGCGCCAGGGTTTCAGCAGCTCGGCCAGTCGCGAGCCGGCCCGCCCGAGCCCCACGATGCCGACGGTAATGCCGGGGTAACCGTCACCGCGCCGCCCGAGATACGTGCCGTAGATCGGCGGCTCGCGCCAGCCGCCCCCTTTGACGTGCCGGTCGCGCTCACGCACGCGTTTCAGCAGCGTCAGCAGCATGGCTACGGCGCCTTCCGCCACGCCTCCCCAGTTCGCTTCGGTCGGGCAGTGCGTCACCAGCACACCGAGGTCGGTGGCGGCCGCGAGATCGACGTCGTCGACGCCTATCGTGTACTTCGCGACGATACGCAGGTTCGGCGAGATGGACAGGAAGGCGCGGTCCATGCCGCCGCGAAACGTGGCGCCCAGCAGGACGTCGGCGTTGGCGGCAAGCCCCTTGAGGGTGCCCAGGCTGGCGTCCGGTGCCGCGACCACGACGTCGCAGCCGGCAGCCTCGAGGCGGCGATGCGACTCCCCGCTCTCGTCGACCGGCCGGTAGATCAGTATTTTCGGCCGGCGCACGCTGCCCCGTCGGTGACGACGACCGAACCGCTCAGAGCTCGGACTTCAGCGCGTTGTAGAACAGCGTCAGGAAGCGCTCGGGCGCGCCGAGCTTGGCATCGAGGTCCGCGGTCGGCTTGGCCGCGATGACCTGCTCCAGCGTCATGCCCTGCTTGATCATCGTACCGATCTTCGTCTGCAGATCCGCCACCATGTTGCGGAACGCCGCCACATCGTCGCGCGTCGCCACGGTGCCGTGGCCCGGCAGGATCTTGGTGCTCGGACCCGCGATGTCGAGGATCCTGTCGAGCGCCGCGAGCGTGCCCTTCACGGTGCCGCCGTTCCCGCCATCGACGAGGGGGTAGCCCACGGTGCGGAACACGTCGCCCACGTGGATCACGTCCGCCTTCGTCAGGCGGATGTAGCTGTCGCCGTCCGTGTGCGCCGGGGGCAGCTTGCCCACCTCGAGATCCTCGCCGTTGAAGTGCAGCGCGATCGCATCACCGTACGTCACGACGGGCAACGCAATGGTTGGCGCCGGAGGCGCGCCGCTCACGCCCTTGATCATGCGCGCGCGCACGTTGTCGTGTGCGATGATCTCGACGCCCATTTTGCCGATGTTCTCGTTGCCGCCGACGTGATCGCCGTGCACGTGCGTGTTCACCAGCATCTTGATCGGCTTTTTCGAGATCGTCCGCACGGCGGCGACGAGCTTCTCGGTCAGAGGTGCGAACTGGTCGTCGATCATCAACACACCGTCGTCGCCGACGAGCACGCCGACGTTGCCGCCCTGGCCTTCGAGGTAGTAGAAGTTGCCAGCAACCTGATGCACCTTGATCTGCACTGCGGAGAAATCGGGCTGTGCGGGTGCCTGCGCGAATGCCGCGTGCGCGGCCAGCAGTGCGAATGGTGACAACAGCGCGGTCAGCGTGCGATTCGACATGTGGCTTCCCCCGGAGATCCTTGGTCGACGCGCTCACCCCGGAGCGCGCGGCTGCGGTCGATCATAGCACCGGTTCTCGGCCTCGCCATCCGGGGGCGAGCGGCCACGGCACGAGCGCTGAGTGGGCCTGCCGGGACCGGCGCGCAAGTACGTCCGTGTAGCCTCGGCGGCGCCATCCCTGGCACCGAGCGTCCCGGCAGGCCCA
>DASZSB010000150.1:0-22244 GCA_035548835.1 Gammaproteobacteria bacterium
TCTCAAGGCGGTCACGGTCCCGGCGAGTGTGTCGTGCAGGCGGCGACGAACGTCGACCAACGGTTCCTGAGCTACTTCTCCGGCCTGCTGCTCTGCAGCCGGTGCCTGCGCAGCGGCGTCCGCACGCCCCTGCCCCAGATCATCTCGCCGCGTCACAAGCCCCGGTCCCTCTGTCGCGACTGCCGCGCCGCCGGCGCCCGCTCCGCGCAGTAGCGCTCACTTCCCGCGGTCCGGCGTTGACTTCGTCCGGCGCCCGTGCATTACTGCACTAATGCACCGTGATACGCCAACGTGTTCGTACTGAGGCCGCACTCCGGCGTGCCGCTGCACCGGCAGCTGTACGAGCAGATTCGTCGTATGGTCGCGAGCGGCCAGCTCGCGCCGGGTACGGCGCTGCCGTCGATTCGCGAGCTGGCGCTCACACACACGATCAACCCGATGACGGTTTCGAAGGTGTACGCGCGGCTCGAGACCGAGGGCGTGCTCGAGCGCAATCGCGGCAAGCCGATGACGGTGGCGGCACAACGCCGCGCGCAGGCGCCGTATTCGGTGCGACTCGCCTCGCTCGATCTGCCGCTCGAGAACCTGGTGCTGGCCGCGCGCCAGCTCGAGCTCGACGCGGACGCCGTCATCGAAGCCTTACGTGAGAAATGGGAGAAGAGCGATGCAGCACCCATACGTGGTCGCGCGCGAGCTGACAAAGGCGTTTGACGCGAAGCCGGTCCTCCACGACGTGTCGTTCGAGGTGCGGCCCGGCGACGTGATCGGCGTGCTCGGCAAGAACGGCGCGGGCAAGACCACGCTGCTCGAGCTCGTGCTCGGCTTCACGCCGGCGAGCCGCGGTCGCGTCGAGGTGTTCGGCCACGAGAGCTACCGGCTGCCCGGAGCCGCGAAGGCGCGCGTGGGCTTCGTGCCGCAGCAGGACGAGCTCGTGAATCAGCTGACGGCCGGCGATCAGCTGAAGCTGATCCGCTCGTTCTACGCGACGTGGGACGACGCGCTGGTCGCGCGACTCATCGACGTCTGGGACATCGAACTCGGCGAGCGCGTCAAGAACATGTCCGTGGGCCAGCGGCAGAAGCTCTCGATCCTGCTCGCACTCGGTCATCGTCCCGACCTGCTGATCCTGGACGAGCCCGTCGCTAGCTTGGACCCGCTCGCGCGCCGGCATTTCCTCGAGCAGATCGTCGAGATCGCGGCGGACGGCAACCGCTCCGTGGTGCTCTCGTCGCACATCGTGTCCGACATCGAGCGCCTCGCGAACCGGATCTGGATACTGAAGGACGGCCGATTGCACTGGCAGGGCGATTTCGACGACCTGCGCGATTCCGTCGTGCGCGTGCATCTGCGCATCGCGCAGCCGCTGCGGGCGCAGATACCGAACGCGCTCACCGTCGACCTCGGCCGGAGCCACGCGACGGCCGTCGTGCACGGCTGGAGCGCGGAGCTCGAAGCCGAGATCGCCGAGCTGACGGGCACCACGCCCGAGGTCGAAGGCCTCACGCTCGAAGACATCTTCCTGGCGATGCACCGATGAGAGCGGTGCTGCGGCTGATCTGGACGTACTTCACGGCGACGCCGCTGACGCGCGGCCTCGCCGCGCTCGGCTTCCTGTGCATGGCGTGTGGCATGGTCGGCTATCTCTACTACCCGCCGTGGACGCTCGGTAACGGCATGCGCAACATGGCGCTGTGGCTGCAGGCCGTGCTGACACTGGCACCGTGGCTCGGTCTCGTCCTGCTGTTCTTCGCAAGCTCGCTGCTGCCGGCCATCGTCGAGCGGCTCGCGCTCGGGCGCACGATCCTCGTGCTGCCCGGCGCGCGCGTCGCGCTGCTCGTGAGCGCCGTCGCGACGGCTGCCCTCATCGCCACGCTGACCGCGCTCACGGGCGTGTTTGCGCTCTATTACTACCCGACCGCGATCAAGCCCGAGAACGTATTCGGGCGAACGCTGCTGGTCGTGTTCAGCGACATCAGCGTCATGTACGTCGCACTGTGGATCGTGGGCAAGACGCGCGGCATCTGGCTGCTGATCGGCTCGCTGCTGATCGCGCTCGGCATCTTCACCCCACTCGGGGTGATCGGCCGGCCGTCCGGCGTGCCGGCCGTCGCGTGGGTGGGCATCGCTGGCTGGCTTGCGTTCGCCCTGCTGTTACTGTTCGGCAGCCGAGTGAAGCAGACGTTTGGGCGCTCGCTGGGCGGGCCCGTACGGCGCGCACGTCGCGCCCTGCCCCGGCCCGCCTATGCTTCCGGCGCCGAGATCGACCTGCCGCTCGGCACCACGCAGCCCTGGCTCGTCGCGCTTGGCCAGGCGCTGCCGATCGTCGCGGCCGCCTTGCTGTTCCGTCAGCCAATCGTGTGGCTCCTGTTCCTCGCGCTGCTCAGCGCGGTGGCGGGCGCCATCACGAGCACGGCCGCGGCACGCAGCCGCGTGTTGTGGCTGCGGCACGGCTGGACACGCGCCGAGCTGTTCCGCCGCGTCGAAACCGCGTACTGGCGTTACAACGGCTATCCGCTCGGCGTGTTGCTGCTGCTGTACGTGGCGATCGGCTCCTACCTCGGAATCTCGACACCGCAGCTCGCGTTCGGCGTGCCGCTGCTCGCGCTCGGCAGCGTGGCGAGCCTGTATCTCGGCCTCACGATCACGCGGGGGCTCACCTGGTTCGAAGCGGCGCTCGGCATCGCGACCATGGGACTGTTGATACTGACCGCCGTCACGATCGGCGACAAGGCGCCGAGCAGGGCCACGGTCATCGAGCTCGAGCTCGCCCTGCTCGCGCTGACGGTGACGTATCGCACGCTCGCGAGCGCGCGCTGGAACGCGCTCGACTGGATGGCCTGTCGCAACGGCCCCGCGACGCGGACCGCAGGCTGACGATCGGCGCCACGCCCTCTCGACCGGAAGGCTCAGCCGAGCAGCGCCGGCAGCTCGCGCATGTGCGTGAACGTGCGCGCGGCGCCGGCCGCCGCGAGATCCGTGGCGGCCACGAGCCCGGCGAACCCGAACACCGTCATGCCGGCCGCGCAACCGGCCAGCACTCCGTTGACCGAGTCTTCGATCACGGCGGCGCGCGCAGGCGCAACACCCATGCGCTCGGCGGCGAGCAGGAACACGTCGGGGTGCGGCTTGCCGCGCGCGACCTCCGTGCCGCTCGTGAGCCGCCCTTCGAACAGCGGCAGCAGCCCGGTCGCGCCGAGCGTCGTACGCATCTTCGCGTGATCGCCGCTCGAGGCGATGCAGTAGGGCACCGTGAGCGCTTCGAGCACGGCGCGCACGCCTTCCACCGGCTGCACCTGCTCGCGCAGCACGCGGTCGCGCTCCTCCTTGTAGCGGTCGAGCGCATCCGCGGGCGCGGGCCGTCCCGTGATGCCCTCGACGATCGCGAGGCAATCGGCCAGCCGGCGCCCCAGGAACAGCTCGTTCATGCGCGCGGAGCCGAGATCGGCGCCCAGCGAGCGGATGAAGTCCCCGAAGACTTCGTGGACAATTCGCTCGCTGTCGACGACCACGCCGTCGCAATCGAAGATCACGAGATCGAACCGCGACATCGCCGACACTAGTCCTCGAAGGCCCGCCGCTCGCGCTTGCGCTGCGCGTGCTTCGCCTTGCTGTCGAGGCGGCGCTGCTGCGAGGAGCGCGTCGGCTTCGTCTTGCGCCGCACCTTCGGCACCACGAGCGCGCGCCGGACCAGCTCGGCCAGGCGCTCGAGCGCGGCCGCTTTGTTCTGCTCCTGGCTGCGGAACTGCTGCGCCTTGATCACGACCGTGCCATCGTCTGCGATGCGATGATCGCGCAAGGCGAGCAGGCGCTGCCGGCACCCCTCCGGCAACGCCTTCGAGCGCGCGGCATCGAAGCGCAGCTGCACGGCGCTCGACACCTTGTTCACGTTCTGCCCGCCCGCGCCCTGCGCGCGGATGGCCGCGAACTCGAGCTCGGACTCCGGAATCGTGACGCTCGCGCTCACGGCGAGCCCCGCGGCGGCGGCGTCGGTCATCGCTTCAGTTCGCGGGCTCGATGCGCAGCACCGCGCCGTCGTCCTCGTCGGTCAGCAGATACAGCAGCTCGTCCGGCCCCTGCCGCACGTCGCGGATGCGCTGGCGCAGATCCGTCAGCAGCTGCTCGCGGCGCAGTTCTTCCATGTTCTCGTTGAACAGGATGCGCTCCAAGTGCCCCGTGCCCGGAATCTCGCCCTGCCGCAAACCGCCGACGAACACGTCGCCCTTCCACTTCGCGAGCTTGCTACCGGTGTAGAACGCGAGACCGGAAACGGCGATCGCAGGCGTCCAGTACACGACCGGATCCTCGAACCCTTCCTTCGAGAAGCCCTTCGACTGCCACGGGCCGGGATACGTGCGCCCGAGGCTCACCAGCGGCCAGCCGTAGTTCGCGCCGGGCTTGAGGATGTTGATCTCGTCGCCGCCGTTCGGGCCGTTCTCGTCCTCCCAGAGCTGTCCGGTGCCGGGATGCACGGCGAGACCGAGCGGGCTGCGATGGCCGAGCGTGAAGATCTCGGGCCTGTAGCCGGCCTTGCCTGCGAACGGATTGTCCTTCGGCACTGTGCCGTCGTCGTTCAGGCGCAGCACCTTGCCCGCGAGGCTCATGGGATTCTGCGGCGCGTTGTCCTGGGCGCCGGCGGTCGTCGCGTACAGCTTGCCGTCGCGGCCGAAGGCCAGGCGCGACAGGCTGCCCGTATCGGGCGTGCTGAAGATCTCGGTGACCTTCGTCAACGCGTGGCCGTCCCAGACGCCGCGTGCAATCGCGAGCGCCGCACGTCCCTCTGCCCCGGGCTTGTCGTAGCTCAGGTAGACGTAGTGATTGCTCGCGTACTGCGGGTGCAGCACCACGTCGCCGAGCCCGCCGAGCCCCTGCCTCTGGATCATGGGCAGCCCGGCGACCGGCTGCGGATCGAGCTTGCCGCCCCGGAGCACGCGCAGCTGCCCGGTGCGCTCCGTGACCAGCATGTCGCCGCCCGGCAGAAACGCCATGCTCCACGGCCGCTTCAGGCCGCGCGCGACGACGACCACACGAATGTCCTGCCCTTCCGCCGTGTGATAGGTGAACGGCCCGGCGCCGAGCGGCGGCACGACGATGCCCGTCGGTGCCACCGGGATGCCGTTGCGCATCGGCACGGTCTGCTGTGCACCCGCGGTCGCGGCCACACCCAGCATTACTGCAATCAAGACCTTACGCTGCAACATTCGAATTCCCCCAAACAACATCAAACGCGGACGCCGCCGCGCGGTGGCCCATGGTACCGCCGACGGCCGGGACGCCGCGACTGCGGCCGCGCTCGCGCCGGACCGCAATTGGGCGCAGACTGACTCCGTTCGAGCTCACGATTCCGCGGCTTACGTATCGACTGAACCTGAGGGGGGGCGTTCGATGCACACAGCTCACGACATCCTGAGAACGAAGGGCCATACGGTCCACTCGGTGCGACCCGGGGACACGGTGCTGAAGGCGCTCGGCGTCATGGCCGAGCACGACATCGGCGCGGTGCTCGTCATGGACGGCGAACATCTCGTCGGCATCCTGACGGAGCGCGACTACGCGCGGAAGGTGGCGTTGGCGGGGCGCTCGTCGCGCGACTCGCCCGTCGAGGCCATCATGACCGCGCACGTCGTCTGCGTCGATCCGAAACGCACCGTCGAGGAATGCATGGGCATCATGACGGAAAGACGCGTCCGGCACCTGCCGGTCGTCGAGCGCAAGCGCGTGATCGGCATGATCTCGATCGGCGATCTGGTCAAGCAGACGATCGCGGATCAGGAGTTCACGATCACCGAGTTGCAGCGCTACATCGTCGGCATCGGCTACGGCTAGCCGCCGGCGCGGGGGCGCCCCATTACGTCGCAAGCGCGGGCTTGCGCGTCGACCTTTGTCTTGTCACGATGATCCGAGTCCACAACCCATTCTCATTCCGAGGGGAACCCATGAACAGACTGCTTCTCGCTGGCCTGGCATCCGCCATCGTCGCTCTCCCGGCCGCCGCCGCCCTGAACAAAGGCGACAAGGCACCGGAATTCAAGGCCCAGGCGTCGCTGGCGGGCAAGGAATTTTCGTATTCGCTCGCCGACGCGCTGAAGAAGGGCCCGGTGGTCGTGTACTTCTACCCGTCCGCGTACACGCAGGGCTGCAACATCCAGGCCCACACGTTCGCGGAGAACATGGACAAGTTCAACGCGGCGGGCTCGACCGTGATCGGCGTGTCGCTCGACAGCATCGCGCGCCTGAACGACTTCTCGGCGGATCCTGCCTACTGCGCCGGCAAGCTGCCGGTCGCTTCGGATGCCAATGGCGCGATCGCAAAGTCGTATCAGCTCTCGGTGCGTGAAGGCCGCGCCGGCATGACCGACACGCGCGGCAAGGAGATCGGCCACGGCTTCACCGAGCGGACGACGTTCGTCGTGACTCCGGACGGCAAGGTCGCGGCCACGATCGGCGGCATTGCGCCCGACGAGAACGTGATGCAGGCGCTGAAGGCCGTGCAGGAGCTGCAGCACGCGGGGCATCAGGGCCACTAGCCCTTCGCTTCCCGACAGACCGAGGCCCGCCGCGGGCAAACGCGGCGGGCCGCTTTTTTTTGCGGCGCGACTACGGCGTACGCCCGCCGAATCGTTTCGTGACCATGGTGTAGACGTACATCGGATTGCCGCGGAAACCGGCGCCGGCCGTCTCGCGGAAGAACGGCCCGGCCCACATGTGGGCGAAGCCGTTCTCGAACGCCAGCCGATTAGGCACGATGTTCCAGGTGAAGCTGCCTTCGAGCTGTCGGCCGAGCGTGCGGCTCGTCTGCCCGGTCACGTCGCGAAAGCCGATGCCGGACCAGGCATCGCGCGCGGCGTCGAGCGCAAACGACCGGTAACTCAGCATCGCCTGCAGCCGCGGCCAGGGCTTGAACTGCAGGCGTATCCCCGGCGTGCGCAGATTGCTGCGCGCGATCAGGGTGTAGATACCCTGCGGAACGAAATCGAACCGCCGCTCGCCGAACAACGGGTCGAACGCTTCGTTGCGCCCGTCGTAAGGATCGCGATCGCCGCTCGCGCGGTCGTACTGCAGCAGCACCAGTGGCGCCATCCTGCTCGCGAACGTGTAGCCGAACTCCCAGTGGGCGTACTGCGCATCGTGCACGAGGTCGCGACGGGTGACGCCGCCGACCGTCGCGCTCGAGGTGCCGTGCTGCGTCACCAGCTCGACCTCGTAGCTCCACTTGCCCGCCGTGTTCGGCCGAAATGCCCGGAAGCCGAACGTATCGAAGTGGCGCGGCAGCGCGTCGTTGTTCGGGCGGTTCGCCTGATCGAGGCCGAACCAGTAGGCCTCGTAGCGATCGGGATTCGTGAGCTCGCGAAACTGGTAGTACGCCCCGCGCAGCGTGGTGCCCCGGTTGCCGAGATCGAGCGCCTGGTCGTTCGCGAGCAACGACGCCTTGTCGGCCGGCAGGATCCGCATGGGCACGGCCCAGAACACCTGCGCATTGCGTCCGTCCGGGCCGCGCCAACGCCACTCGGCACCCGAGTACGAAGTGATCGTGTTGCGTGCCGAGCTGCGCGAGACGAACCGACGCCGGCCGATGTCCGTCGTGAAGCGCCCGATCTTGAGCGAGCTGGTGTAGCCGGGCGCCAGCAGACGGGAGAAATCCCAGCTGACGTTCACCTGCAGCGGCTCGAGGGTGTCGACGTGGTTCGTGTTGAGAAACGACTGCGCGTCGTTCAGCTCGGTACGCTCATCGATGAGCTCGCCATTGAAGCGCACGTTGCCGCGACCTGCCTCCACGAACATGCTGGTCTGCAGCTCGAGTGCCTGATCGTGCACCGCGGTGTTCGGCCGCGGGTCGTTGTCGAACACCTGATAGCGCGAGCGCTGCTGAAAGCCGAGCCTGACCGCCGCCGCGCCATCCTCCGGCTGCGCGCGCGCGGTCATCGTCAGCGGCAGCGCCAGCACCAGCACGGCGGCGCCGAGCACGCACGGGGCCCGCGGCGACGCGCGATTTCGCAGGGCTGGGAACATTGCGAACGCAGTCTGGTTACGAATCGGTCGCCCCCAAAGTCGGAAAGCGCACAAGGTCATGCGCTTTTGGTGCTTGACCGCCGTCCTGCCGCGCGCGTTGAATTCGGGCGTTCCCACCCACCACGCACACGAGATCCGTCATGGCCAACACCCCCCTTCTCGTCACCGGCGCCGCCGGTAACCTCGGCCGCCGCGTCGTCGAGCTGCTGCTCGAAGCCAAAGCCGGGCCGATTATCGCCACTACCCGCACACCGGAAAAGCTCGCGGACTTCGCGAAGCGCGGCGTCGAGGTGCGCAAAGCCGACTTCAACGACCCCAAGACGCTGCCGCAGGCATTCGCTGGCGCCGGGCGGCTGCTGCTGATCAGCACCGGCGACCTGTTCCCGGAGGGCGCCCGGCTGCGCCAGCACCGCGCCGCCGTGCAGGCCGCAGTCGACGCGAAAGTCGAGCACATCATCTACACCTCCGCGCCGTCGCCCTATCCGACGCCGACCGGCTCGCTGATCAACGATCACTTCTGGACGGAACAGGCCATCTTCGCGAGCCCGCTCGGGTGGACGATCCTGCGCCATCATCTGTACACGGAGTTCCTGCTGGGCTCCCTCGGCACCGCGCTGAAGTTCGGCCAGCTCACTTCGTCGATCGGCAAGACCGGCGTGAACTACGTGACGCGCGAGGACTGCGCCCGCACCGACGCCGCGGCACTGGCCTCGGGCTTCAGCGGCCGGCGGATCCTGGACGTGACCGGACCGGCGCCCGTCACCCAGGACGAGCTCGCCGCGCTGGCCAGCAGGCTGACCGGCAAGCCGCTGCGCCACGTCGCGGTCACGCGCGCCGAGCACGCGAAGATCCTCGAAGCCGCGAAGCTGCCGCCGTTCCTGATCGACGCGCTGCTGAACTTCAACGAGCAGGGCGCACACGGCTACCACAACATCACGCCGCCCACGGTGCAGTCGCTGACAGGCAAGGCGCCGACGTCGGTGCAGGAATTCCTGACGGCCAACAAAGCGTCCCTCACCGCCGCCTAGCGCAGCCAGCCGGCGGCGAGCTGCTTCTCGTGCGCAGTGATGGCGTTGCGCATGAACATCGCGACGGTGACCGGGCCCACGCCGCCCGGCACCGGCGTGACCCAGCTCGCCACCTCTTTCACGTTGTCGGTGTCCACGTCGCCGACGATCATCGGCTGGCCATCCGGCCCGGTGATCTGATTGATGCCGATGTCGATGACCGCAGCACCCGGCTTCACCATGTCGGCATGCAGGAACTTCGGCTTGCCGACCGCCACGAGCACGGCGTCGGCGCGCCGCGAGTGCGCGGCCACCGAGCGCGTGAGGTGGTGACACACCGTCACCGTGGCGCCCTCCGCCATCAGCATGAACGCGGCCGGCTTACCGACGATCTCCGAGTGGCCGATCATGACGACCTCGAGCCCGTGCAGATTCAGGCCCGTCGCCTTGATGAGCTCGACCGACGCCGCGGCCGTGCATGGGGCGAGCGCCAGGTCGTTGTAGACGATGTTGCCGATCGAGGCCGGGTTCATCCCCTCGATGTCTTTCAACGGGTGAATCGCCGAGGCCAGTGAGCGCCCGTGCAGGTGCTTCGGGATAGGCCGTTGCAGGATCACGCCGAGCACGCTCGGGTCGTCGTTCATGGCCACGAGCCGCGCCTTGCACTCGTCCTGCGTGAGCGCACTCGGCCACGTCTGCTCCTCGAACGGAATGCCGACTTTCTTCGCGGCGCTCGCCTGGCCGCGCACGTAGACAGCCACTTCCTTGTGCTCGCCGATGCTGATCGAGACGAGACGGCCAAGCGAGTGTTTCGCCGAGCCGGCACGCACGCGTTCCGCGACGTTGGCGAGAATGCGGTCGCGCACGGCGCGGCCGTCGAGCAAACGGTTGTCCATCATCTCTGGTCTCTCGGGAGCGATTGAATTATCGAAACGTGTTGCAGGCCGCGGGGTCGCCGGTCGCGAGACCCTTCTCGAGCCATTGCTTGCGCTGCGCGGAGGAGCCGTGGGTGAACGAGTCCGGCGTGACGCGCCGACCCGCATTGCGCTGCAAGGTGTCATCGCCGATCGCCTGTGCGGCCGCGAGCCCTTCCTCGACGTCGCCGGGCTCGAGCACGTGGTGGCTCTGGTTCGCGTGATACGCCCACACGCCGGCGAAGCAATCCGCCTGCAGCTCCATGGCGACTTGCAGCCCATTCGCACCCGTGTCGCCCGCTCGCGCCTGGGCGGCGCGCACCTCGTCGGAGGTACCGAGCAGTGTCTGCACGTGGTGCCCCACTTCGTGGCCGATCACGTAGGCGTTCGCGAAATCCCCGGCGCCGCCCATGCGCGCGAGCTCGCGGAAGAACGAGGTGTCGAGGTACACGCGGCGATCGCCCGGGCAGTAGAACGGGCCCGCCGCGGCGGTGGCGTAGCCGCACGCCGACTGCACCGAGCCGTCGAACAACGTCAGCAACGGCGGTTGATACCGCCGGCCCTGCTGCGCGAACAGCGAGCCCCACACGTCCTCGGTGCTGCCGAGAATGGCCGACACGAACTGGCTGTCGTCGTCGTTCGCCGTCAACGGCGCGTCCTGACCGCCGCCCGGTACCCCACCCGTGCCGCCGCCGAGCAGCTGCAGCACGGCATCCGGGCCGCCGACCACGAGCACCACGAGCAGCAACACGACGGCGCCGATGCCGCCGCCCACACCGCGGATCGGCAGCGGGAACCCGCCGCCACCACCGCCCGTGCCGCGCTCGTCGCGGACGTTGTCACTGCGGCGCAAATCCTTCCAGCGCATGGCCCGGCTCCCGCCGATCGAGACACGTTGGCAGGCAGCTTATCGGAATGCCCGCGGGCAGCGAAAGGCGGCTAGAATAGGCCTTTGCACGGTCCCGGAGCGTGGACCGCCGCGCAAGGAGTCCCCAGCATGCAACTCGTCGAACAATACGCCGGCGTCGGCTCGCTGCGCTGGCGCGAGCGCACCCTCCAGCCGATCCGTTACCGCATCGACCGTTACCAGGGGATGGCGACGTCGGGACTGCCGGTGCCGGGCTTCCACCGCATCGAGGGCAACGTCGCCCTCGACGGCGTGCCGGATGCCGCGGCGCTCGTGGGCGCCGACGTCACGCTCGAGCTCGAGGACGGCCGCACGCTGGCCTTGACCGTCGCCGACGCCGCCGGCCGCGTGCTCGCGGAAGGTCACGGCCCGAGCCGCGGCTGCTCCTGCTGCTGAGCTTTCCCCGCTTGGAAGTCCGCGTCGCCGACTTCGCGAAGGACTTTGCGGCCATCGAGCTCGTGCGCGAGACCGTGTTCTGGCTCGAGCAGCGGATCCCCCGCGAGCTCGAGTTCGACGACCGCGACCCCGCCTGCATTCACCTGCTCGCGCTCGATCACGACGCGCCGATCGGCACGGCGCGCCTCGATCTCGAGCAACGCGGCAAGATCGGCCGCGTCGCGGTGCTCGCAGCGCATCGGCGCCGCGGCGTGGCCACGGCCCTGATGCAGCGGCTGCACGGCATCGCGCGCGACCGCGGCCTGCGCGACGTGTGGTGCAACGCGCAGATCCCGGCCATCCCGCTGTACGAGCGCCTGGGTTACGCGATCACGAGCGAGCCCTTCGACGAGGCGGGCATCCCCCACGTGCGCATGCAGAGGACGCTGTAACTGCCGCGGGCCACCCGTGCGCCGCGCGCGGCGCTTTGTGTAGACTATCGGCCACGCAAGAGGGCCCGCACCCGCGGCCCCGGGGGAAGAAACGACATGCAAATGACCAAGACCCTGATCGCCGGCCTGCTCCTGAGCGTCGCCGGCGCCGCCGGCGCCTGCGAGTTGCCGAAGCTCGTGGTGATCCCGCCGAAGGAAGACGTCGTCGGCAAGGAAGAAGGCATCCGCCAGGCGTTCATGCAGTACCGTCAGGGAATGGAGACCTACACGGCCTGCGTGCAATCCGAGCTCACGGCCGCCGGCGGCGACAAGGCGCCCGCCGCCATAAAGGCCGCGCTGGTCCAGCGCAACAACGTCGCGGTGGCCGAGGTCCAGGCGGTCGACAAGCTGTTCAACACGAACGTAGGCAGCGCGCCGGTGTCGCCGGGCCCCTCGCCCGAGAAGAAGGGCAAGTAAACCCGCCTCTCGCATCGACCACGGCCGGGCCGCCAGCGCCCGGCCGTTTTCCATAGTGCAGCCCTCCGCGGCCCGGCGCACGCGCCGCGCCCGTTCCTCAGCTGCCGTTCAGGCAACCGGGCTTTGAATAGGCCCCACGGCACCTTCGTGCCGGGGAGGGTCCGACATGAACGCTGCACTGCTGCCGTCGCTGGCCTTTGCCGCCGTCGCGCTGACGGCGAATGCGGCCGCGCCGGATACCGACGACACCGAGGAGCGGGTCACGCGCTCGAGCGAGGGACGCGTCGCCGATCACGCGGCGGATGAGCTGCGGGATCCGAAAGGCTTCTCGACGACGCGCCGCGCAACGACGGACATCGCGGAGAAACCACGCTCGGCGTCCGGCACGGCGTTCAACACGACGAAATCGACCTACGGCGACACGTACGTCTACGACGCGACGACGGATCTCTTCTACGACAACGACAACGACGGCTACTTTCACCACCTGCGCGTGCGCTTCGACGCCGACAGCGTGTTCGCACGTGCGGACGTCTACGCCGAGATCTACATCAGCGCCGACGGCAACGCGTGGGAGCACCTGTACACCACGAGCGACTTCGCGGTCTGGGGCACAGACCCCACGGACGACTACGAGGTGGAGACGGATCTCGTGTCCGGTTACTCGACCGGTCTCTACGACGTGCTGATCGAGCTGCACGACGCCGCCGACGGTACGCTGCTCGACGAGTACGGGCCGAACGAGTCGCCGCAGTTCTCCCTGCGGCCGCTCGAGGACAGCACCCGCGACGGCGCGGCCGGTCCTCCGCCCGACCACGGCGGCCACGGCGGCGGTGGTGCAATGGGCTGGCTGGCGTTGCCGGCGCTGCTGGCCGCACTCGCCGTGAAGCGCCGCCACCGCAAGTCGCCGCCGTAGCGTTCCGATCAGGGCAGGCCGATGCGCCCGTACTGACGGCCGCACCAGGTGCTGGTCCCGGGCGGCGCACCTGGAACCCGGAGGCGGCAACGATCGCCCCGCGGACGGTGGCGCGCCCCGTTTGACCTATACTCCGGGCCACCACTCCTGAGTCCCAAAGGTTCCGACGTGCATCGCCACTGGTTCGCGCTCGCCGCCCTCGCGCTCGTCGCGGGCTCATTCACCGGCCCGGGTGTCGCGCAGCAGGCGCAACGGCCGCCCGCGGTGCGCCCGGCGCCGGCGCGCGAGATCATCCACGTCAAGGGCGATCTCTACCGCGCGCGCAACGGCAACTGGTACACGGCGTTCCTGGTCACCGACGCCGGCATCATCCTGGCCGACCCCATCAACACCGACTTCGCGAAGTGGCTCAAAGCCGATCTCGACACGCGCTTCCCCGGCAAGCCGGTGCGCTACGTGATCTACAGCCACAGCCACTTCGATCACGCGGAAGGCGGCGGCGCGTTCGCCGCAACGGCCACGTTCGTGGGCCACGAGAACATGCTGCGCAACCTCGACGGCCGCTACCCGCACATGCCGGGCGACATGGTGGACCGCAACGACAACGGCGTGATCGACCGCGACGAGATCGACATTCCGACGAACACGCGCCCGGGCGTCTGCGGCATGTTCAACGGCTTCTTCGACGTGATCGACCGCAACCACGACGGTGTCGCGACGCCGCAGGAATTGCTGCGCGACGTCGTGAAGCCCACGGTGGTCTATCGCGACCGCATGCGCATCGAGCTCGGCGGCAAGACGGTCGAGCTCGTGCACCCGGGGCTCAACCACTCCGACGACGCGACCGTGCTGCTGTTTCCGAGCGAGCGTGCGCTGTTCGTCACGGAGATCATCGCGGACGCGCTCGTGAACGACGACGTGCATTCGCTGCCGAGCGCGTGCGGGCCGTTCGACGGCAATCCGCTGGCGGAGTGGATCAGGTCGTACGCGACGATCGAGACGCTCGACTTCGACGTGCTGCTGACGGGGCACGGGCCGCGGCTGCTCGACAAAGCGATCGTGCGCGAGACGCGCGAGTACTTCACGTACCTGCGCGATCAGGTGTCGGCGGGCATGGCCGCGGGCAAGCCGCTGGACGAGCTGAAGCGCACGCTGCTGCTCGAGCCCTACAAGACCTGGGCCAACTACGAGCGCCTGCGCGCCTACAACATCGAAGCCGCGTACCTGAACCTGAAGCTCTACCGCTGAACGCCCGTGAGTCGGGCGTCGCGTTGACGGGCGTCGCACGCGTCGCATCGAGGGGCGGCGCGCGATCGGCCGGCAGGCCGACCCCGTGAGCGCGGCGGGGCGACGCCCGCTACTCGGCGGGTTCGATGCGCAGCAGCACGCCGGGGTTCTGGTCGGTCAGCACGTAGAGCAGCTCGTCGGGGCCCATGCGCACGTCGCGGATGCGCTGGCGCAGCTCGCGCAGGATCGGTTCGCGCTGGATCGGCTGCCCCTCGTCGGAGAACGTGATGCGGCGGATATGCCCCGTCCACTTCGTGCGCCCCTCCATCATCGAGCCCACGAACGCGTTGCCCTTCCACGCCGCGAGCTTGCTGCCCGTGTAGAACGTGAGCCCGGAGATCGCGATCGACGGCACGAAGTACAGGAACGGCGGTTCGAGATCCGCGCGCGCCGTGAGATCGCTGACCTTCTTGCCGTCGTAGTCGCGCCCGTACGTCACGAGCGGCCAGCCGTAGTTCCTGCCGGCCTTTACGATGTTGATCTCGTCGCCGCCGAGCGGCCCGTGCTCGTCCTCCCAGAGCTCGCCCGTGACCGGGTGGAACGCGAGGCCCTGCGGGCTGCGGTGGCCCAGGGAGTAGATCTCGGGCAGATAGTCCTTGTTGCCGACGAACGGATTGTCGGGTGGCGCCGTACCGTCGTCGCGCAGGCGCAGCACCTTGCCGCCGTGCTCCTGCGGGTTCTGCGCGCGCTCCTGCTCCTGCCGCTCGCCGACGGTCAGGTACAGCATTCCGTCCTTGCCGAACGTCATGCGACCGCCGAAGTTCGTCGGCGAGTTGCTCCAGTTCTTCGCGACGAAGACGTCCTTCAGTCCCTCGATCTCGCGACCCACGAGCTTGCCGCGCGCGACCGCGGTCGTCGACAGATTGCCCTCGCCCGCCTTCGAGTAGCTGAGATAGAGGAGACCGTTGCGCGCGAATTGCGGATGCGGCAGCACCTCGAGCAGGCCGCCCAGCGCGGTGATCTTCACCTCGGGCACGCCCGCGATCGGCTTCGGATCGAGCTTGCCGTCCTTGTACAGACGCAGACGCCCCGCGCGCTCGGTGATCAGCAGGTCGCCGTTCGGCAGCCAGGCCAGACTCCACGGATTCGCGAGCCCGTCCGCGAGCTTCACGACGCGGATCTTCTGGTCCGCGGTCTCGTACACCTGCGGGAACGCAGGCAACGGCGCCGACCCGCGCGGGTCCTGCGCGAGCGCCTTCGGTTGCGCGAGCAACGCTGCCACGGCAGCCAGAGCGAGCGGAAACACGAGGCGCATTCGACGGCTCCTCCGGAGAAATCTCCGGAACGCCCGCAAGAATAGCCAGCGCCGCCAAGGCCCGCCACCGCGTCGCAAAGCCTCGGCGCGGTCCAGCGCACTTCAGTGCATTGACTCTGGACCACGGTCCAGGATCTATACTTGCCCCATGTCGAAGGACGGCTGGAACGTGCTGGATCGGCTGCGGCGGCAGCGGCGGCGTCTCGCGGCCGCGCTCGTGCCCGCGCTGCTCGCCTCCGTTCTGGCGGGCGCGGCGTGTCCCGCGATGGGCGCGGCACCACCCCCGGCTACGCACGCGGCGCAGCACGATCACTCGGCCCACGCCGAGCACGCGCAACACCCGAGCCCGCCGTCGCCAGCGCCGTCGCCGATCGGCGACTGCCCGCACTGCCTGGGTGGCGATGCCGCCGGCAACGTCAGCGGCGCCGAGTGCGCGGTCGCGGCCGCACCCGCCATGGCCACGCACGCGACGCCGGTCACACTACCCGCCCTGCCCGTCGTCCACCACGTGCCCGCGGCCGCGAGCGCGGTGCCGCCGCTGATCCGCGCCGCGGTGCGCGACGCCGCTGCCCCGCCCGCCGCCGTCCCGCTGCGCCTCCGCCACTGCACGCTCCTGATCTAGACCGACGTCCGCCGCGGCGCCGTCGCGCCGCGCGTTGCGCGCGTCGTTCATGAATCGCAAGGAGCTTGCGTATGTCGCACCGTCCGACCCTCCCCGGCACCCCTCCGCACTTCTCCCGCCGCACGTTTCTCGAAGGCTTGAGCATCGGTGCAGCCGCCGGGCTCGCCGTGCCCTCGCTGCACGCGGCCGGCGCCGTCGCCCGTGCGCCCGACGTGCTGCACGGCGCCGACGTTGCGCTGCGCGTCGGTGCTGCGCCCGTGAACTTCACGGGCCGCCAGCACATCGCCACCGTCGTCAACGATTCACTGCCGGCGCCGACCCTGCGCTGGCGCGAGGGCGACACCGTGTCCGTGCGCGTGACGAATGCGCTCGCGGAGCCCACGTCGATCCATTGGCACGGGCTCGTGCTGCCGGCCAACATGGACGGCGTGCCGGGACTCAGCTTCCACGGCATCGCACCCGGCGAGACGTTCACGTATCGCTTCCCGCTGCGCCAGAGCGGCACGTATTGGTACCACGCGCATTCGGGCTTTCAGGAGCAGACGGGGCTCTACGGCGCGATCGTGATCGAGCCGCGCGAGCCCGCGCCGTTCGCGTACGACCGCGAGCACGTGGTGCTGTTCTCCGACTGGACCGATCGCGATCCGCTCGCGCTGTATCTGAAGCTGAAACGCCAGGCCGACTACTTCAATTACCAGAAACGCACGCTCGGCGACTATGTGCGCGACGTGCGGCGCGACGGGCTCGCCGCCACGCGGGCGGCGCAGAGCGGCTTCGCGCGCATGCGCATGAACCCGGCGGATCTCGCCGACGTGACCGGCGCGACGTACACGTATCTCACGAACGGGCGCACGCCGGCGGGCAACTGGACCGGGCTGTTCCGACCCGGCGAGCGCGTGCTGCTGCGCTTGATCGCCGGTGCGTCGATGTCCACGTTCGACGTGCGGATCCCGGGCCTCGCGATGACGGTGGTCGCCGTCGACGGCCAGTACGTGCACCCCGTGACCGTCGACGAGATCCGCATGGCGGCCGCCGAGACCTACGACGTGCTCGTGACGCCGGCCGGCGCCGACGCGTTCACGATCTTCGCGCAATCGATCGATCGCAGCGGGTACGCGCGCGGCACGCTGGCCGTGCGCGACGGCCTCGAGGCGCCGGTGCCGGCAATGGACCGCATCGTGTACCTCGGCATGGCCGACATGGGCCACGACATGGCGGCGCACTCGGAGCATTCGGGTGCCGCGGAGTCGGCACCGGCCGCCGGCGCGCATGCAGGCCACGCTGCCGCGGGAGCAGATGCCGGGCACGCGGCGCACGCCGGACACGACATGGCCATGGCCGCGGCCGGCACGCACCCGCCGAGCGAGCGCCGCAATCCCGGCATCGACATGCGGGCCATGGCGCCGACGCCACGCCTCGACGATCCCGGCGTGGGCCTGCGCGACAACGGGCGGCGCGTGCTGACGTACGCGGACCTGCACTCGCTGTTCCGCGACCCCGACGGCCGCGCGCCTGCGCGCACGCTGACGCTGCACCTGACCGGCCACATGGAGCGCTTCATGTGGTCGTTCGACGGCGTGCCGTACGCGCACGCCGAGCCGATTGCGCTGCGCTACGGCGAGCGCGTGCGCTTCACGCTCGTGAACGACACGATGATGGCGCACCCGATCCATCTGCACGGGCTCTGGAGCGACCTCGAGGACGAGCGCGGCGCGTTCCTGGTGCGCAAGCACACCGTGAACGTCCCGCCGGGCACCGTGCGCTCGTATCGCGTGACGGCCGACGCGCTCGGCCGCTGGGCGTACCACTGCCACCTGCTGTACCACATGAACGGCATGTTCCGGGAGGTGCGCGTCGATGCATAACGCCACCTCGCGTCGCGCACCGCTGGTCGCGGCGCTCTCCGCGGCGCTCGCCTGGCCGCTGCTGGCCGCCGCGCAGCACGATCATGCCGCGCACGAATCGCCGGACACCGGCACCGGGCAACCCGCAGACGACTCGGCGCACGCCGGGCACGCGGAGCCCTCCGGGCACACGGGCCACGGCACGGCCGTGGGGCCCGACGACCCTGCGGGCCACGCGATGCCGATGGATCACGCAGGTCACATGGACCATGCGATGCCCATGGACCACGAGCACGCCGATCATGCGGATCACGAGCCCGCAGCGGCCGGCTACGTGCCGCCGCCGGTCACCGAAACCGATCGCGCGGCGGCGTTCCCGGATCTCGCGGGCATGCACGTCGAGCATGCGATGCTCGACGATCCACTGAACAAGCTCGTGCTGCTCGACCGCCTCGAGACGCAGAACGTCGGCGGCACGAGCCTCACGCGCTGGGATCTCGAGTCGTGGATCGGCCACTCGCTGACGAAGGTGTGGATCCGCACCGAAGGCGAGCGACAGGCGGGCCCGAACGAGCGCGCCGAGCTCGATGTGCTGTGGGGCAAGAGCTTCGCGCGCTGGTGGGAGCTCGTCGCCGGCGCGCGGCGCGACTTCGAGCCCGGCCCCACGCAGGACTGGGCGGCCGTCGGCGTGCGCGGCACCGCGCCGTACCGCTTCGATCTCGAGGCCACGGCTTACGTCGGCGACGGCGGCCGCGCGGCGCTGCGCGTCAAGAGCCACTACGAGCTGCTCGTGACGAACCGGCTGATCCTGCAGCCGCTGGCCGAGCTGAACTGGTACGCGCAGAGCGACGCCGCACGCGGCATCGGCGCGGGTCTTGCGACCGCCGAGCTCGGCCTGCGCCTGCGCTACGAGATCAGACGGGAGGTGGCACCGTACGTCGGTCTCGTGGCCGAGCGCAAGCTCGGTGGCACGGCCGACCTCGCGCACGCGGCGGGCTACGGTGCGGGCGACACACGGCTCGTGGCCGGCCTGAGACTCCGGTTCTAGGCGGCTCCAGCCGCACGGGCGCGCCTACAGCAGATCGCGCAGCGCCGCCTCGAGAGTCGCGAAGCGATACTCGAAGCCGAGCGCGAGCGCTCGCTCCGGCACGACGCGCTGGCCCGCCACGAACAGGTCGGCAAGCTCACCGAGCAGCGCGCGCAGCAACCATGCCGGCACCGGCAAGGGCCACAACGGCCGCCGCAGCACGCCGGCCAGCGTGCGCATGAGCTCGGCGTGACGCACCGGGCTCGGCGCAGTGGCATTCAAGGGCCCGCGAATGTCGGCTCGATCGAGCACGAACAGCAGCAGCTCGAGCAGGTCGTGAACGTGGATCCATGACACCCATTGTCGGCCGCTGCCGAGCCGCGCACCGACGAACCAGCGCACCGGCCGCGCGAGCGACGGCAACGCGCCGCCGTCGCGGCCGAGCACCACACCGAAACGCAGACGCGCCACCGCGATGCCGAGCGCCTCGGCAGGCTGCGCCGCCTCCTCCCAGCGCCGGCAGAGCTCGGCCTGAAAATCCGTCCCGCACGGCGCCGTCTCCCCGAGCGGCTGGTCGCCGGGCCGAGCGCCGTAGTAGCCGATCGCGGAGGCGTTGAGCCAGACCGCGGGCCTGGTCTCGAGCCGCGCGGCCAGGGCGAGCAGTGCCTGCGTGACGCGCAGGCGGCTGTCGACCAGCACCGCGCGGCGGCGTGCCGTCCACAGGCCACCGGCGATCGATTCGCCCGCGAGGTTCACGAACGCGTCGAGCCGCGCGGCCGCGGGCAGATCGGCCGCCGCGCCAACGATCTCGACCGTGGTGCCGAACAGGCGGGCGGCCTTCGCCGGGTCACGCGCGAGCACCACCACGCGATCGCCCCGCTCGAGCAAACGCGCCACGAGCTTGCGGCCGATGAAGCCCGTCGCTCCGGTCACGAGAACCCGTTTCGGTGCGGTGCTCGTGATGACCCGCTGCTCGATCGAAGCCATCTTCATCGGGCCAGTTCCGTTGGCGGCTGCTCTGCCGTCGGCGCCAGCTGCTGCGCAGCACCGGACGCGTGGGCCTGCCGCCGCCACGCCGCCGGCGGCAGGCCGACCGCGCGCTTGAACGCACGCGCGAACGCGGCTTCGGAGTCGTAGCCCACGTCGAGCGCGATCGACGCCACGCTCGCGCGCGTGTCGCGCAGCAGGCGCGACGCCGCCTGCATGCGCCACTGCGTGAGATACTGCATCGGCGGCTGGCCGATCAACGCGACGAAGCGCTCGTGCAACGCGGAGCGCGACAGCCCGACCTGGCGGCTCAGCTCCTCCACCGTCCAGTCCGCGGCCGGCCGCTCGTGCAGCAGCGCCAGCGCGCGGCCGACGAACCGGTCGCGCAGCCCCGCGAGCCAGCCCGTCGATTCGTCGGGCAGCCGGTCCACGTGCCGCCGGATCGCGTCGACGAACATCATCTCGCTGAGCCGCTCGAGCAGCGCGTCGGCGCCGGGCCGCTTGCGCGCCGACTCCTCGGCCGCGAGCTCGGCGAACTGCTCGCTGCGCCCCGATCCCACGGCCGGCAGATGCAGCAGACGCGGCAGCGTCGCGAGCAGCGGATTGAACGGCCGCACGTCACAGCCGATGAAGCCGCAGACGATCTTCGTGGCCGCGCGCTCGTCGCGTCCGTCGGTGGCGAGCTGCGGCTCGGAGCCGCCCGGGTAATGCAGGCGAAACGGCCGGTGGCTGCGCTGCATCTCGAAAAACGAGTCGACGTCGGCGGCGGCGCTCATGCCGGGCGTGCTCGACACCACGTGAGCATCACCCTGCGGCAGCATGATCACGTCGCCGCGCTTGAGCTTCAGCGGCGGCTCGCCGGCGATCGCGATCCAGCATTCGCCCGCGGTCACGACGTGGTACTCGATCACGCGCTCGGCATCGGGCATGACGGCCGCGGCGATGTCCCGCGACGCGGGCGCCACGGCCACCCACTCGCCCTCGCACGAGACGAAGTAAAACACCGCGCTGCGCAGGCGCACGCTGCGCAGGACGTCGGAAAGCGTGTCCTGACTCATCCCAAGTCGCCCCGAATTTCTGGACCGCGACGCATTGTGGCAGACGCGCAAGGCCCATGGCTGCGCCCAGAAGCAGTCCCGGAGGCCGGGGCAAACCGCTCGGACGTGCGAGCAAGGACCCGTCCCCGCGGCGGGGCGAACAATGCCCGGGCCTCGTCACTCACCGACCCTGGAGGTCCCCATGTCCGCCGTCAAGGAACCCGTACCGACCCCGGCCGCATCGCATCTCGCGGCCATCAAGACCAAGCAACAGGCCACGTGGGCCAGCGGCGACTTCGCCGTGATCGGCACCACGCTGCAGATCGTCGGCGAAACGCTCGCCGAAGCCGTGAACGTGTGCTCCGGCGAGCGCGTGCTCGACATCGCGGCCGGCAACGGCAACGCGACGCTCGCGGCCGCGCGGCGCTTCGCACGCGTGACGTCGACCGACTACGTGCCCGAGCTGCTCGCGAAGGGCGCGGCGCGCGCACGCGCCGAGGGCCTCGACGTGAAGTTCGAGGTGGCCGACGCCGAAGCGCTGCCGTATGCGGACGGGAGCTTCGACGTGGCGCTGTCGACTTTCGGCATGATGTTCGCGCCCGATCACGAGCGCACGGCCGCGGAAGCGCTGCGCGTCGTGCGCCGCGGTGGCCGTATCGGCATGGCGAACTGGACGCCGGAAGGCTTCATCGGCCAGCTGTTCCGGATCGTCGGCAAGCATCTGCCGCCGCCGCCCGGGCTCTCCTCCCCGGCGCTCTGGGGCACCGAGCCGCACATCGTGCAGCTGTTCGGGCGCTCCGCCGCCGACATCCGCTGCCATCGCCGCGTGTTCAACTTCCGCTACGAGTCGCCGGCGCACTGGATCCGGATGTTCCGCGACTACTACGGGCCCACGCACAAGGCGTTCGCTGCTCTGTCGCCGGCCGGTCAGGCCGATCTCGAAGCGGACATCCGCGAGCTGCTGGAACGCCTGAACGTCGGCGGCCGACGCTCGCTCGTGGTGCCGGGCGAGTATCTCGAGACCGTGATCGTCAGGCACTGACCGGGCTCGGTCACAGCTTCGCGCTGCGCAGGCGCAGCGCGTTGCTGATGACCGACACCGACGAGAAGCTCATCGCGAAGCTCGCGATGACCGGCGACAGCAGCCAGCC
>DASZSB010000151.1:0-3077 GCA_035548835.1 Gammaproteobacteria bacterium
GTAGTACGCGAAGGCCTGCGCCATCGGGTCCATGCCGCTGTGGCAGCCGATGCAGTTGTTGAGGAAGAGCCGGCTGTCGCCGCCCGGCGAGCGGCTCACGTCCTGCCGGATGCGATCCGGCGGGCGCGTCGTGTCGTGCACCGTCTCGAGGTCGTGGCACAGATGGTTCAGCATCGTGAAGCGGAACATCGCGCGGTTCGTGCCGGCGATGAAGAACGCGGCGGCGGCGGCGCGCGTCGTGAGCACGCCGGCGGTGGCCGCGGCCGGCGTGCCGTACACGGCCGACTGCTGCGTCTCGACCAGCTTCGCTTTCAGATCGACGTTGTTCGCCTCGGCCTGCGCGTAGTGATCGTTGTTGTTGTTCGACACGGCGGGCAGCGTCGAGTCGTTCACCGTGTACAGGATGTCCGCCGACAGCACGGTGTTGAACGGTTTGTTGTCGCGGACCATGCCGATCACGGTCGCCGTGTAGTCGTTCAGGGGCGCGAACACGGATTGATCGCGATTGGTCCACGGGGTCACGAGGTTCTTCAATGTGACGTTGTAGAAGGCCGGATCGTCGGTGGCCATGAGGGCGGCGCCGACCGGATCGCTGGGGATCTTCGCTTCCATCGCATCGAGCGTCGCTTCATCGGGCGGGACGCCCGCGATCGCGTCGTACATGCGCTTCGCCTGCGCGCGCTCGCTGGGCCCGGCCGCGGCGCTCTGCGCGACGAGCGCGAGCGCGATACCGAGCGCGACGGCGCACGAGACCTGCGAATTGTGCTGCTTCATGTTCAACCACTCCCACCGAATGCCGGCGCACTATACCCACGCGAGTCGGCGATCCCTTTGTCTCAAGCTGCGTACGTCGCCAACTGCCGACATGCCTTTGCCATAGCGCGTGCGGGTAACCTTCCCGCCGCGAAATGGGAGCGGGATCACGGCGTCGAGGAGACCGTCCGCCTTACCTGTGCGCTCGAGCGACGAAGGCGAGAAAACCGCGAACCGGTTGCGGCCGGCGTGATGCCCTCGGCAGATTGCCGAAGCCGCTTGCGCGATGGTTTGATTACGTCATATGCACGGTCCGCTGCGCTTGCGCCGCGTGTGCTTGGGAGTGTCTTGAAAATGAAGGTCGAGCGCGGATTCGTGAGCTTGTTCACGCGCGGCGGGATCGTCGCCGCGCTCGCGGGCGCACTCATCGGGTGCAGCGGCGGCGGCAGCGTCAACATCGGCAGCGGCCAGACCCCCGACCCCGCGACCGTCGATTTCCCGATCTTCTACGTGAAGCGCACCATCCCGCAGGCCACGGACGACCTGCGTCAGCTGCGCGATACCCTGCCCAAGGCCGATCTCTACAAGCGCGACCGCGCGGCCCCGAGCGCTATCGAGACGAACATCACCGCCCGGCTCGCGACCAAGGATACGGACGTCTTCGACGTCAAGGACGTGGACGTGTCGCTGGACGGCAAGAAGGTGGTGTTTGCGCTGCGCGGCCCGCTGCAGATGAACCAGGACGAGAAGGACCCGCCGACCTGGCAGATCTGGGAATACACCATCGCGACCGACGACCTGCATCGGGTCATCAAGTCGGACGTGACGGCGAACGAGGCGAACGACGTCTCGCCGCACTACCTGCCGGATGGACGCATCGTGTTCTCCTCCACGCGCCAGCGCACGTCCAAAGCCATTCTGCTGGACGAGAACAAGCCGCAGTTCGAGGCGCAGACCGACGATCGCAGCGAATCCGCGTTCGTGCTGCACGTCATGCAGCCCGACGGCAGCGACATCAAGCAGATTTCGTTCAACCAGAGCAGCGATCGGGACGCGACCGTCCTCTCCAGCGGGCGCATCGCGTTCAGCCGCTGGGACCATGCGCCCGGCAACGACGGCATTCATTTATATAGCTGCAACCCGGACGGCACGGACCTGCAGCTCCTCTACGGCGCCAACAGCCACAACACCGGCACGCCGCAGGCGAACGGCCAGCCGAGCATCGTCCAGTTCGTGCACCCGCGCGAGATGATGGACGGGCGCATCCTGACGATCGTCCGCCCGTACACCAACGTCGATTTCGGCGGCGATCTCGTGATCATCGATACCAAGACGTACGTCGAGAACACGCAGCCGGTGCTGGCGAGCGCCGGCATGAGCGGCCCGGCGCAGACGCGCGCGACCACGAACGATGTCCGCACGATCCCGGGCCCCTCGCCCGGCGGCCGCTTCAACTCGGCGTATCCGTTGTGGGACGGCACGGGCCGCATCCTCACGAGCTGGACGCAGTGCCGCCTGCTCGACGACACGACGACGCCGGCCGCCATCGTCCCGTGCACCGATTCGCGCCTCGCGGATCCCAACGCCAAGGTCGGCCCGCCGATCTACAGCGTGTGGATGTTCGATCCGGGTCAGAACACGTTCCTGCCCATCATGGCGCCGACCGAGGACGTCATGATCACGGACGTCGTCGCGGCCCAGCCGCGCGCGACGCTGCCGCCCGTGATCCTCGACAAGACCGCGCCCGGCGATCTCGATGCGGACTTCGTGAGCCAGTCGGTCGGCGTGCTCGACATCAAGAGTGTGTACGACTTCGACGGCGTCGACACGGCGACCCCGAACCTCGCGACGGTTGCCAACCCGCAGCTGCGCACGGCGGATAAGCGCCCCGCGCGCTTCCTGCGCGTCGAGAAGGCGGTGTCGCAGCCCGACCGCGACGTCCGCGACATCGACAACGCGGCGTTCGGCGTCACCGGCTACATGCGGGAAATCCTCGGCTACGCACCCATCGAGCCGGACGGCTCGGTCAAGGTGAAAGTGCCCGCGAACGTGGCGTTCCAGATCAGCGTGCTGGACGCGAACGGCCGGCGCATCTCGCCCTCCCACAACAACTGGCTGCAGGTGCGGCCGGGCGAGGTGCTGACGTGCAACGGTTGCCATCAGCCCGCGACGGCGCAGAACCCGCGTTCGCACGGGCGCAAGGACCTGTTCAATGCGGTGAACAAGGGCGCCTCGTCCGACGGCCAGGCGTTCCCCGGCGCCAATCCCGCGCTCTCGCCCAGCATGGGCGAAACGATGGCGGAGACGCGTGCCCGCCTGAGCTG
>DASZSB010000152.1:0-26810 GCA_035548835.1 Gammaproteobacteria bacterium
GCGTCGTGCCGCCTTCGGCGTCGCGCACCGTGACGGTCGCGCGAAACGGCGCGCCGGCCGCGACGAACACCGCGCCGGCGGCGCTCGATGCCTGCGGATTCGCCACCGTGCCCGTCGAGCTCGCGATGCCGCTCAGCACGAAGTCGTACGGCTTCACGACGAAGTTCGCCGTGGCGCCGCGAATACCGTTCGGCAGCTCCGCGTTCGTGGTCGTGTCGTCCTTCACCTGGATGCTGATACGGCCCACGTCCTTGTACTTGGCCGTGACGACGGCCTGGCCGTTCGTGAACGTCACGTTCTGGGCCGCGGCCGAGGCCTCGCTCGTGGCGGCGCCGACCGTGTCGATCGCGACATTGCGCGTACCGGTGGCCGGGTTGGCGTACGTCGACCAGAACTTCAGGCTCTTCGCGCCGGTGTAGGCCTCGATCACGCCGCACGTCGAATCGGTCGGCGTCTGGCCGTATGCGGTCAGGTACAGGGAGAAGTTCGAGCCCGCGGTCTGATTCGCCGCGAACGTCGCGATCGAGGCCGGCGGCGGATTCGACAGCGCCGCTGCCGTCACCGTGAGCCCGTTCGGCGAGAACCTCAGCGGACCCTCGGCATCGGTGTCGCGGATGCCGGTATTGCCGACCTGATAGACGTCGACGTCGATCGGCGAAGGCCCCTGCGGATAGTAGAGCGTGAACGTGGCGGACGACTGCCCCAGCGGCCAGTTGTACGTCGCTACACCGTCGTCGGCCGCGCCGTCGCTGAACGTGCCGGAGCCGCTCACCAGCGCCCAGGTGCCGTAGCCGCTCTGCGTGTCGAGCTGCACCTGCGCGTTGTAGTTCAGCAGCGGAGTACCGGCGATCGCGTCCACGACGCTCACGGTAATGGTCTCCGGTACGCAGTTGATGCCGAAGCCGTTGTGGTTGATCGTGAACTTCGCCGTGTTCGCGCACGGATGCGTCTCGTTGCGCAGCGCCGCAACCTCCGCCGCAGACAGCGTGCGCGCGATCACCCGGACCTCGTCGATGTAGCCGTTGAACACGCGCGACGGGAACTGCCAGTCCTCGCCGACGTACAGCGGCAGGGCGTTCTGCGCCAGCGTGCCCGTGTAGCTGCCGGTGGTACCCTGCACGACGCCGTCGATGTAGATGCGCTGCGCGCCGGACTGGTACGTGACGGCGATGTGGTGCCACGAGTTCAGAGAAATCGTGCTCGTGGTCGTGATCGAGCGCGTGTTGCCGTTCCCGTCGTTCCACCACCAGTACACGTGGCGGCCGTTGTCGATGTGGAACTCGTAGTTCGTGTCCTTCGACACGATCGTCTGCAGCTCGGACGGCGTGGATTTCAGATAGATCCACGCCGTGACGGTCAGCTGGCTCGTGATGTTCAGCGCCGGGTT
Organism: Gammaproteobacteria bacterium; assembly: GCA_035548835.1. Classification (GTDB taxonomy): domain Bacteria; phylum Pseudomonadota; class Gammaproteobacteria; order Steroidobacterales; family Rariloculaceae; genus FEN-1219. Next base: position 1,388 of record DASZSB010000152.1, read on the forward strand.
GTTCGGGATCTCGACGTACTGACCGTTGCCGCTGAAAGCACCGTAGCGGCACGTGCCGGGGTTCGTGTTCACGGCGGGCGTTGTGCTCGCAGTGGTGGCACCCCCCACCGCCGCGCCGTTCACGCCGTAGCCGCTGTCGTCCTTGACCTCGCCCAACGTGCCGTTCCAGGCGGCCTCCTCGAAACTCATCGACAGACGCGTCGTGGTCGATGCGGCGAGCGACCGCAACGCAAACGTGATCACGGCCCAGCGATCGGGCGCGACGTTGTTCTGCTGCCAGGTCGGCATGCTGACCGCGCCCGCCGCGGCCTTGATCGTGTCCGCAAGACCCACCGCGTGGTCGGCGCCGATGGTCGCGTCATAGCTCGTGCCGGACATCCGGGCCGTAAAGCCCGCCGCGCTGCTCAGGCCGAGATCGTTGTCGTCGCTCGTCGCGACCGCGGACACGACCATGGCGCCCGCCGTCACGGTCGTCACGGCGGGCGCCGTGAGAGTGCTGCTCGGATTCGACGTGTCGGTGGCGTCCGCAACGTCGAACGGCTGCGCGCTATCGACGCCGCGCCATACGGCGATCTGCGCGGACATGCCTCTCGAGGACCCGCTCCATGCCGCAGGCAGCGCGATCAAGGGAGCCGCGTCACCACTTTGCAGGACGCGGTAGAAGGTCATGATCCGAAGATCGGCCGACGAGACGTTCTCGAACACCGACGTACGCAGTGTCCAGCCCGTGGGCGCCGCCGGCTCCGACGTATCGCCCGGCCGCCCTGCGACGACCAGCACCGCCAGATCACCCGTCGCAAAACCGGCTGGAATGACCGGCGCAATCGTCCCGCTCGTCGCCGCAGTCTGCGCGCCGGCGCCGACGAAGGTGATCTGCGCGTACGCCGGAGCGGCCATCCAAAGCGCGAGACCGAGCGCCAGCGCTCGAAAGACCCCGAGGGTGCGGACGATCCGGTTGCGTCGAGCGCTCACGACGTGCTCGCGTCCGTGATCTTGGTCTGCAGCCGCCGCGACACGTAGTCGGCGCCGCCGTACGTGCCGGCCTCGGCGCGCACGTCGAACACGTACACGTGCACGCTGCCGGCGCCCTCGGTGTGCGTGCGCTGCGTGCACTGCACCGTGACGCGAAACCCGCTGGCCGCGCCTTCGGTCAGGTTCAGGGTCGTGCTGGCGTCGCACGCCCCTCCGTTCAGCGCGCGATACGCACCCCACGCGACACCCGTCCGCGCGGCCTGGAAGGCCTGCGCGGCCCGGAGTCCCGCGGTCACGGTCTGCTGCTGCAGCGTGTTCAGGCGCACGGCGTAGACGCCGAGCCCGGCGAGCACCACGAGCAGGAACACCGCCGATACCAGCGAGAACCCGCGTTGCCGTGTTGCAAAGCCGCGCGTCATGGCGCGTTGTCCACGTGCACCTGCTGCAGCAGCGACACGGACTCGCCCTGCGAGCTGATCGTGATCTGCAGGGTCACGAGACCGGCGCGCTCCGCGGTGCCGGCCGTGTACGTGAACACGCAGCCACCGATCTGATTAGCCATGAGGCTCTGCGTGGCGCCGGCGGCCAGCAGCTCGCCGGCGGAATCGCGGTTCGCCTGGCTCGGGCTGATCGTGTAGCCCGAATAGCGCAGCAGCGTGCCGGCCACGGGGTCGCAGAGGTAGGTCACCGGACCGTCGACGAGGAACACGCGCTGCGTGGGCGAGCCGTAGGCGAACCTGAACGCCGGCGTCAGCGTCACGCGATCCTCGCCGGTGCCGCCGTCGGCAGCCACGGTGATCGTCGTGCCGGCCGGCGTGATCACGTTCGCGAGCTCGTAGGCGTCCGCGCCGGGCACGCCGACGTTGTAGATCGCGAGATAGGCCGACGTGGAGCTCCACGGCTTTGCGAGCTGCGTGAACGGGCCGAGCACGTCGAACGCGCCGTCGGCCGCGGCGAAATCGAGGATCTGCGCGGCCGTGCCCGGGGGCTGCGCACGATAGCGCGCGCCGTCGATCGTGCCGAGCAGTTCGAGCGCCGTGACGCCTGCGGCCGTCGTCACGCGCACGCTGTTCGGCAGCGCGCGGCGCACGTCGCGACTCATTCGCTGCAGCGCCGTGTCGGCGGCGTCCACGAGCCGCGCGCGGCGCGTCTGGTCGGTGAAGCCCCGGACCGGGCCGCTGATGAACATCGAGACGAACGACACGACGATGGCACTGATCACGAGCGTGATCACGAGCTCGATCAGCGTGAAACCACGATCGCGCCGGCCGTGCACGTCAGTACCTCGTCCGGTAACCCGTCAGCGCCACGGTCACGTTCGGAGCGTACGTCACGCGCACGTCGATCCGCTCGGCGTCGGCGCCAGGCACGTTCGTCAGCGCCGAGCTCGGCGTCACGGCCACGGCCACGGTGTAGCGCGACAGCGCGCCCGGCGCGTTGCCGAGCTGATCGCGCGCTCCGACGTCGACCAGGCCGTTGTAATCGTCCACGTCGTCGAAGTCCGTCCGCACGGTCTCACCATCCACGCCGTCGGGGTCCGCGAACGGCTTCAGCGTGATCTCCTCCATGTAGGCTTCGGCGATGGCGACGGCCTGGCTCATGACCATGGCGTCGGCGCTGCGGCCCACGCTGCGCGACAGGACGCCGAGCACCGCGCCGGCCGCGATCGCGATCACGACGATCGAGATCACGAGCTCGATCAGCGTTACACCACGTTGCCTGGCGCGCGGCGTGCTCATGGGGCCTGCACGAAGCCGCTGTCCGCCCGCACCGTGAGTGCGAACGTGCCTACCGTGATGGTCTGGTCGGCGGCAAGATTCGGGCGGCCGAGAGCGTCGAACGTCAGCGTCAGCGGCGGCGAGGAGGAGACGCCGCCCGGGCTCGTGCCCGCGAGCGTCTGCCCGTCGGCGAGCTGCACCGGGGTCGGCCACGTCGTATCCGCCAGATCGCAAGTGCCGCCCTGCACCGCCTGCTGGCGCGCCTGGTAGCCGCCCGCCGCGACCGTCACGCGGACCGGACACCCGCTCGCCACCGCGAGCCTTTGCGAATACTTCAGCGCGGCGGCGAGCTCCTCGTAGTAGCCGCGCTGCAGGAACGTGCTGCTGTCGAAGAAGCGCGGCGCGGCAACGGCCGCGAGAACGCCGAGGATCACGAGGACGACCACGAGCTCCACGAGCGTGAACCCCGCGGCGTTGGGCTGGCCGGCTCGTGACTGCTGGCCCATGACATCCTCGCTGGAGACAGAGGGCGCCCGCAGGCGCCCTCCATGAGAACGGATCGAGACGGCCTGTGCGTCAGCAACCTGTGGTCGTCACCGCGACCGTCGGCACGCTGTTCGCGGCGGCCGGCGGCGTGTAGGTCACGAGGCAGTTCGCAATCGTACCGCCCGAGGACGTCTGCTTCGTGAACGTCGTTGAGCCGCCGGCGGTCGCAACCGCGAAGCCCGCCGTATCGGCCAGCGTGGTCGCGATCGAAGCCGCGTCCGGATAGCCGTAGGACATGTTGATCGTCTGGCCTTCCATCGTGACACTCGTGCTCGAAGGATTGCCTGCCGCGAGCCACAGCGCATGCGAGAGCGCCGCGCCCGAGCGCACGCTGCCCGCGAGCGCCTGCGTGGCCGCCAGGCGCGCCTGGCCTTCGAGCGACGCAAACCGCGGCACCGCAAACGCGGCGAGAATGCCGAGAATCGTGATTACCACCACGAGCTCGATCAGGGTGAAACCGCCCTGCTTGACGTTGCTGCTCATCGAAACCTTCCTCTCCAGACTGCTGAGGGATTAAGCGAACCGAAACTCTGGAAAAACTCTAATTGACAGAAGACGTTGTCACTGTGACCGGGCCCACACGCGGCGGCGGCGGCGCGTGACCAGCGTCGCAACTTCACCGAATCGCGCCCCGGTCAATCCGGCCAGGCGAACTCGTGCAGCGGGGTCAGCCGCAGGCCTTCGAATTCGTCGCTGCGGGCGTCGAACGTGCCGTTGCCGTCGCGGTCGGCGTACACGAATTCGGTCTTGAGCTCGATGCGGCCCGGCGGACCGCCTCGTGCGTCGAAGCGCGTGTAGCGGCCGACGCGATACACGAGGTGTCGCGTGCGCTCGTCGAAGTACCAGCTCGCGGCCGGAACGTCGGCCTCGTCCGGCTGCGCGAGCGAGCCCACATAGTTCCCGGGCGGGTTCAGCAGCAACGTCATCGGATTGACGTCCGCGAGGGCCGGCAGCGTGGCGGATTCGCCGCGCGTTATCCGCTCCGCGGCCGTCAGCCGCAGCGCGGTCTGCAGGTCGACCCTGACCTGCGTGAACGCCGTGCGCTGCGCGCGACCGATCAGCGGCAGCACGCGGTCGAGCAAAGCCCCGGCCAGGATGCCGATCGCGATGACCACGACCAGAACCTCCACGAGCGAGAATCCCCGCGCGCTGCGCATGGCCCATCGCTCAACCGAGTCCGGTGCCCTTCGCGGCCATGTCCCACAGCGGCAGGAACACGCCGAGCGCCAGCACGAGCACCATGCCGCCCACGCCCACGATCAGGAGCGGCTCGATCGCCGCGCTCAGGTTCTCGAGATCGTAGTCCACTTCGCGCTCGTAGAAGTCGGCCACCTCGGTCAGCATCTCGCCGAGCGCACCGGTTTCCTCGCCGATGGCGATCATCTGCAGCGCGAGCGGCGTGAAGAGATCCACGGTCTGCGCCGTTCGGTACAGGCCCTCGCCGCGCTCCACGCCGTCGCGCAGCGCCAGCACGCGCTCGTTCAGGTAGTCGTTGCCGGACGCGCGCGCGATCGTGTTCAGCGCCTGGATCATCGGCACGCCCGCTTCGAGCGTCAGCGCGAACGAGCGGCAGATCTGCGCGAGGCTCGCGCAGCGCACGATGCCGCCGACGACCGGGGCACGCAGCTTGAACTTGTCCCACCTGTACCGGCCCGCGGGCTCGCCCACCCAGAGCCGGAACGCCACGGTCGCGACGACTCCGGCCCCGATCACGAGATACCAGTACTGCGACGTCAGCGACGACACGCCGAGCAGCACACGCGTGGCCCACGGCAGGTTGTTGCCGAGCGCCGCGAAGATCGGCGCGAATTTCGGCAGCACCCACATCGTGATCACGGCAATCGCGATGGCGATCGCGACGACGACCGTAGCCGGGTAGCGCAGCGCGGCCTTGACCTTGTCGCGAATACGCTTCTGCGTGCCGAGATACTCGTACATCCGCAGAAAGGCGGTCTCGAGCGTGCCGGAGGCCTCGCCCACCTTGATCACGGAAAGATAGAACTTCGAGAACACGTCCGGGAAGCGGCCGAACGCGAACGTCAGGTCACGGCCCGCCTGCAGGCTCTCGATCACGGACGCGAGCGTGGCGCGCATCATCGGGTTCACCGTGGACGCCGCGATGCTCTGCATGCCGCGCAGCAGCGGCACGCCGGCCTTCGTGATCGAATACATCTGCCGCGAGAACAGGATCAGGTCGGTCAGCGTGGGCCGGCCGCCGCCGAGCTTCTGCCACAGCTCGCCGAGCACGTCGTGCGTCACGGGGACGGGCCTGATGTCGATCGGCGTGATGCCGCGGGCGAAGAGGTGCGTCGCGAGCGCCTCGGGGGAGTCGGACTCGAGCGCCCCGGTCACGGCTTCGCCGCGCGCGGTCCGGCCGTTGTAGCGGAACGCCGGCATGCGTCAGCCCGCCGCCGCGGCGTCCGCCGCGGGGGGGCCTGCGACCACTGCGCTGCGCAGCACGTCGTCGACCAGGCTCGAGCGGCGCTCGGGCTCCTCGAGTCCGGACATCGAGCGCATGACCTCGTCCACCGACGTCACGCCGTCGATCGCAAACTGCAGCGCGCGCTGCACGAGCGGCACGAACGTCGGCAGGCGCGATACCATGTGATCGAGCGCCGCGAGGTCCGTGCGACGGATCGCATCCGCCATGTCCGCGTCGATCTCGAGCAGCTCGTAGACGCCCACGCGGCCGCGATAGCCCGTCATGTTGCAGTACGTGCAACCCATGCCCTCCGCGAACTTCGTGGCCGCGATTTGCTCGGCGGTCAGATACCGCGACAGCCACGTGATCTGGTGCACGCCGGGCGCGGCCGGATGCGCGCAGTTGTCGCACAGGCGGCGCAGCAGCCGCTGCGCGAGGATGCCGTCGAGCGCCGATGCGATCAGGTAGCCCTGCGTGCCCATGTCCAGCAGCCGGCTCACGGTCGACACGGCGTCCTGCGTGTGCAGCGTCGAAAACACCATGTGACCCGTCATGGCGGCTCGCAGCCCGATCTCGACGGTCTCCTGGTCGCGCATCTCGCCCACGAGCACGATGTCGGGGTCGTGACGCAGCGCCGTGCGCAGGATCGCGGCGAACGTGAGCCCGATCTTCGGATTCACCTGCACCTGATTGATGCGCTCGAGACGGTACTCGACCGGATCCTCGGCCGTGATGATCTTCGTGTCCGGCGTGTTCAGGTGCTGCAGCGCGGCATACAGCGTCGTCGTCTTGCCGCTGCCCGTGGGCCCTGTCACGAGCACGAGGCCGGCGTTGCGCCCGATCAGGGCCTTGAAGCGCGCGGCGATATCGTCCGGCATGCCGAGCTCGCTGAACGTCTTCTGGCTCGCCGAATGATCGAGCAGCCGCAGCACCACGGACTCACCGTGATAGATCGGCATCGTCGACGTGCGGACATCGAGCCACTTGTCGTCCACCTTGATGCTGAAGCGGCCGTCCTGCGGCTTGCGCTTCTCGGCGATGTCGAGACCGCACATGAGCTTCAGCCGCGTAACCAGCGCCTGCCCCACGCGGCTGCCTTCGATGACCTGTTCCTGCAGCAGGCCGTCGACACGCAGGCGAATCCGCAGCGCGCGCTCGTCGGGCTCGATGTGGATGTCCGACGCCGCGACGCGCACGGCATCCTGGAACATCGACTGGATCAGTTTGATGACCGGCGCGTCCGGCGAGCCTTCCTCGGCCGTCAGCGCCTCGAGATCGACGTCGGCTTCCGACAGCTCCTCGTCGAGCTCCTCGGCCAGCAACACGATCTCCTCGGTGCGCCGGTACATGAGATCGATCGTGCGCAGCAGCGCGGCTTCCTTGGCGAGCGCGAGGCGAATCGGTTTGCCCAGCAGGCGCGCGAGCTCGTCGAACGCGAAGAGATCGGTCGGATCGGCCATGCCGACGAGATAGCCGCGCGCGTCCTCCTTCAGCACGAGCGCGCGGTGGCGCCGGGCCAGGGTCTCCGGCAGGCGCGTGACCACCTGCGGATCGAGCGCCATGTGCGACAGATCGACGTACGGGATGTTCAGCGCGGCCGCGAGCGTGCCGTGCAGATCGGCCTCGGAGATCGCGCCGATGTCGATCAGCACGCGACCGAGCTTGCGCCCACTCACGCGCTGCTCCTCGAGCGCCTCTCTGAGCTGCTGCTCCGAGATCAGCTTCTTCTCGAGCAGCAGGTCGCCCAGGCGAACGCGCTTGCGCGGCTCCGCTGGCACGGCGGCTCCGGTCAGTGCGCCGCGGCGCCGAGCGCCGTCAGGCGATCGGCCGCGGGCTGGATGATCTTCGGCCAGTCGTCATCGTCGTCGACAACGATCGGCCGCAGCAGGATCACGAGCTCGGTCTTCGTCTCCTGCTCCTTGGAGCTGCCGAACAGGCGCTTCAAGCCCGGGATGCGGCCGAACCATGGCGTGGAATAGTCGACCTTCTTCGACGAGTTCCGCATCAGGCCGCCGATCGCGATGATCTGACCGCTCCTGGCTTTCACGATGCTGTCGGATTCGCGCACCTCGCTGAACGCGAGCGGCAGCGAGTCGGTCTGGCCCGATACGGTCAGGTCCTTCTTCTGGTCCGTCACGTCGCTGACGGTCGGGTGGATGTGCAGGATGACCTCGCCCGTGGCGCTGATCTGCGGCGTCACATCGAGCGCGATGCCGGAGAAGAACGGCGTCAGCGTGACGTCGCGGCTCGTGGTCGAGGCCGTGCCCGTGACCGTGTTGCTGCGCACGTCCGTCACGAAGAACTCGTCCGTGCCGGCCTTGATCACGGCCTTCTGGTTGTTCAGCGTCGCCACGCGCGGGCTCGAGAGCACGCGCGTGTCGCCCTGCGTCTCGAGCATCTCGACGAACGCGTTGAAGTCGCCGATGTTCAGCGCCATGGCGAACGCCGCGCCGATGGTCTGGCTCGGGAACGACGTGATCGGCGTGCCGCCGGGACCGATCGTCAGCGGATCGCCGCCCGTCGGCGTGTTCGTGCCGATGTTCGGGCCGCCGGACAGGGTGCCGCCGGTGATCGTGTCGCCGTTGGCCTTCTGCTTGACGGCGGCCCAGTTGACGCCGGTCTGGAAGCCGTCGTTCAGCGTGACCTCGATGATCTTCGCCTCGAGCACCACCTGGCGCTTGGCCGCCGCATGGATGCGCTGCAGGTAATCGCCGACCGCGCGCAGCTCCTCCGGCATGCCGCGCGCGAACACCACACCCGACTGAGCGTTCACGACGATCTGCCGCCCGTCACCCGACCCCAGGATCGCGGTCAGCGTGGTCTGCAGCTCGCTCCAGAAATCCGCGTTGTTGATCGTATCGATGACGGAGCCGGTCGTCTGTCCGCCGCCGTTGGGCTGACCGACCGAGTCGGGACCGACGAGGCCGTTGTTCGCGTCACCCGAGACGCCCTGCCGGTCGTTGCGCGCCTGCGAAACCTGGCCCGAGCTCACGCGCGTGCGCGACATGCCGCTGCGGATCAGGTTCAGGTAGTCGATCTCGAACACGCGCGTCTGCAACGTGGCCGGCAACACGATGTAGCCCCCCGCGCTGCGCCGGTAGTCGTAGCCGTACACGTCGCGCACGGTATCGAGCACCTCGGGCAGCGTGACCTGCTTCAGCGCGAGCGTGATGCGACCCTTCACGTCGGGGTGCACGATGAGGTTGCGTTCCGTGCCCTTCACGAGCCCCATGAAGAAATCGCGGGCATCGGCATCCGCGACGTTGACGTCGAAGCGTTCCTCCGCAGGCTGCGACGGCGGCGCGGGCTGCGGCGCTGGCTTCACGGCGAACGGCTCCGCGGTCTGCGCCGCAGGCTGCACCGCCTCCCGCATCGCCGTCGTGATCGCGTCCTGCGTCGCGACGCCGCGCTCGTGGACGCAGCCGGCGAGCCCTGCGGCCGCCAGCGCGACGAGCGTCAGCGCCAGCGGGCACCAGGCGCGACGGGAGTTCATGCAGACACTCATGGAACGGTCTCTCCTTGACTGCGGGGCTTGTCGGCCGCGCCTGCGCGACCCAGCGGCACGACGACCTCGGTGCCGTGCTCGCGCAAGTGAACGGCGTCCGCGTCGATGCGGACGATCTCGGCGCCATTGACGGTCTCACCGCGTTCGTACGGCTTGCCGTTGACGATTGCGACGCGCCGCGAAGGCGATATCAGCACGGCCGTCAGCGCGAACCGGGGTGCGCCCAGCGCGCCGCCAGGGCCGGCAGCGAAGTGATACGGCTGCATCGGGTCGCGCATCGGCGGCTCCTCGGCGGCCGCGAGGCGGCAAGCGGCGAGCATGACGGCGGCGACCAGCACTTTGCGGCTACACACCGATCCACTCCCTGTCGAGCGAGAGCGTGCGCAGCTCGAGCACGATGTCGTTGCGCGGATAGCCGTCTTCCTTGACCTCGATGCGGCTCCAGTACAGGTGCCACGGCAGGCGCTCCGCGGCCGCGAGATACGCGAGGCAGTCGAGGTAGCTGCCCTCGAGCGTCAGCACCAGAGTGTGGCGATAGAGCTGCGGTTCGGCGGGTTCGCTCTTCGTGCGGTCCGCTTCGGCGGGCGCAGGCTCGGCGCTGCCCTCGACCAGCGGCCTGGCCGGCAGGTTCGTCGCACTCACGAGCTTGAGACCGCTCTGGCGTCGCAGCAGCGCCTCCAGCACGAGCCGCATTTCCTTCGGGTCCACGAGATCGGACGTGAACACGCGCACTTCCCGATCGCCCGCCGCGACACGCTCGCGCAGGGCGGTGAGCTGCTCCATCTGCGCGGGCATGCCTTCCGTCATGCCGGCCGCCGTGGAGTCGACGGCTGCGTCCAGCACCTGCAGGCGCCCCTGCAGCGCCGCGACCTTGTCGGTCGCTGCCCTCTTGCGAACGTCTAGCGGGCCCGCGAGCACGGCTTCCCAGAGCCCGCCCACGATCACGAGGCCCGCCGCGAACAGGAACAGGCGTTCGCGCAGGCTCAGTCGATCCACGTTCTGCGCGAGCTTGGCGAGCCGCTCCTTCATGGCTTGCGCCTCGCCTCGCGGTCGGCCGCGGTCAGCGTCGCCGCCTGGCTCGTCGCGCGGAACACCGCTTCGCCGGTCGCGGCATCGTGCTCGATCTCGAGCGCATCGAAACGCTGGCCCGCCAGCGCCGCCTCGCGGCCGAGCCGCTGCAGGTACTCCGGCACGAGGTCGGCGCGCGTGCTGCGGCCGGCGAGCTCGATGGCGCCCGTGCTGCCGTTGATCGCGAACTGCGTGAGCCAGAGCTCCGGCGTGCGCTCGCGGCCGAGTGCCGCCATGTAGTCGGAGAATCCCTTCTGGCTGCCAAGCGGCTTCTCGCGCAGCACGTCGATCAGGCGCTGCTGCGCGAGCAGCGTCGCGTTCAGGCGCCTCAGCTCCTCGTCGACCTCGGCGCGGCGATGGTGGCCCTGCCCCGGATCGATGCGCGCGACCTGAGTCGCCAAGGCCTTCTCGCGCCCCTCGAGCTGCACGACCTCGGACTCGAGACCGCGCACCTGGATCAGCCCGTAGGCGTAGATCGCGAGCAGCGCCGCCGCCACGATGCCGATGAGCTGTGCCAGTGTGTTCGCCGAGAAGATCTGCCGCTGCTTGCGGAAGATCGGCTGATAGAGATTGATCTGCTGATACATCGCGCTCACAGCGCCACCGGATCCTTACGCAGCGCGGCGCCGATCGCGGGCAGGCACAGCCGCTGCAACTCGGGCGACAGCGCAGCGTCCACATCGAGCAGCTTCGTGAGGTCCACGTCGCGCACCGTCATGCCGAGCTCGCGGGATAGCTGCTCGCGATCCGCGGCCTCGAGGCCGCAGGTGTGCAGCTGCAGGATCGACGTCTGCTCGTAGTGGCTCTCGAAATAGTCGAGAGATCGGCGCACCTCGAGCGCGAGCCCGCCCACGAGCTCCGGCCGCAGCTCGCCGGCCTCCGCCAGCGTGGCCACGCCGGTATCGACCTGCCGCGCGAGGTACAGCACGCCCTGACGCACCAGCAGCAGCGTGCTGTGACGCTCGCCGAGATACAGGAATGCCGCACCGCGCTCGTCGTCCTCGAGCAACGCCGCGACGTTGCGCAAGCTGAGCTCGCAGATGTCGATGACCTGGAGCGCGAGGCCGGCACCCTCCATCAGGTCGATCTGCTGCTTGACGAACTCGGCCCGCGCCGTGACGGCATACATCATCCTGTTCCGCCCCCCGCGGGCGTGCGGCGGCATCTCGAAGACGTCGATGACGGCGTCGTCCACGTGGAAGTCGATCAGATCCTTGATGCGCCAGCGGACCGCGGCGCGCAGCTCGTCGGCGGGCACGTCGGGCGCCTCGACGAGCAGCAGCCGGTAGCCGCCGGGATCGAGCACGCTGACGGTGGGCGCACGACGATTCGGCAGACGTGCGAGCACACGCGCGACCGCGTCCTGCGCACCCCGGCGCTCGTACACGCAGCGCTCGAGGCGGGGGCGCGCCCCGGCGCCCGACAGCTCCGCCGCAGCCACGCCATCGGCGGTCATGAACACGCCGATCTGGCTCTTGGGCTGACCACCGCGCTTAAATAGCGACAGCATGAATCACCGACATTCTGTTATCTCGTCGACTCCGGCGCGCACGCGCGCGCGGCGCGGAACCCGGTCACACGCCGCCGGCATTGAACTTAATTCCGTGGGAGCCCGGGCCGATGAGAGCCGGTTCGCAGTTTCCCCCTGCGTCGCCGCCGGCTGACGCGAAAGTGCGACTTACGTCAAAAGCCGCGGGGGGACGGGGCTGCACGCCCCCGCGCTGGTGTCGCCGATGAGAATCGACCGCGGCTGGCAGTTCTGGATCGACCGGGGCGGCACGTTCACCGATATCGTCGGCCGCACGCCGCAGGGCGGGCTGAAGACGCTGAAGCTGCTGTCCGCGAACCCCGGGCGCTACGACGATGCCGCAGTCGAGGGCATCGGACAACTGCTGGCCGCGGCGCCGCTCGCCGAGCGCCGCATCGAAGCCGTGAAGATGGGCACCACGGTCGCGACGAATGCGCTGCTCGAGCGGTGCGGGGAGCCCACCGCGCTCCTGATCACCGCCGGCCTCGAGGACGCGATCCGCATCGGCGGCCAGCAGCGCCCCGACATCTTCGCGCTGGACATCCGCCTGCCCGAGATGCTGTACACGCGCGTGATCGGAGTGACGGAGCGCATCACGGCCGCGGGCGCCGTCGAGACGCCGCTCGATGCGGCACGGCTCGCGCAGGATCTGCGCGCCGCGTACGACGCGGGCCTGCGCGCCGTCGCAATCGTGCTGCTGCACGGGTACCGGTTTCCGCAGCACGAGCTCGCCGCGGAGGCCATCGCACGCAACGTCGGCTTCCCGCAGATCTCGGTCTCGCACCGCGTGCTGCCGCTGCCGAAGCTCGTGGTGCGCGGCGACACGACGCTGGCCGACGCGTACCTGTCGCCGGTGCTGGACCGCTACGTCGCGAGCGTGCGCCGAGGCCTGGCGACGCTGCTTGGCGACGCGCCGCTGCAGTTCATGCAGAGCCATGGCGGCCTGACGTCGGCCGAGCGGTTCCGCGGCAAGGACAGCCTGCTGTCCGGACCCGCCGGCGGCGTCATCGGCATGGTGCATGCGGCACGCGCCGTGGGGGTGACCGAGGTGATCGGGTTCGACATGGGCGGCACGTCGACCGACGTGGCGCTGTACGCCGGCGAGCTCGAGCGCACGACCGACGCCGTGATCGCAGCCGTGCGCGTCAGCGCGCCGATGCTTCGGATCAACACGGTCGCGGCCGGTGGCGGCTCAGTGCTGACGTTCGGCAATGGCCGCTTGCAGGTCGGCCCCGCATCCGCCGGCGCCTACCCCGGCCCGGCCTGCTACCGCAACGGCGGCCCGCCGACCGTCACCGACGCGAACGTGCAGCTCGGCCGCCTGCAGCCCGACTTCTTTCCCCGCGTGTTCGGTCCGCGCGGCGACGAGCCGCTCGACTCAGTCGCGACGTCCGCGGCGTTCGCGGACCTCGCAGCACACGTGAGCGCGGCCACCGGCAGCACGCACAGCGCCGACGATCTCGCGGCCGGCTATCTCAGGATCGCGGTCGAGAGCATGGCGAGCGCCATCAAGCAGATCTCCGTGCAGCGCGGCCACGACGTCACGCGCTTCGCGCTCTGCTGCTTCGGCGGCGCCGGCGGCCAGCACGCGACACAGGTCGCGGACGCCCTCGGCGTGCGCACCGTGCTGATCCACCCCCTGGCGGGCGTGCTGTCCGCCTACGGCATCGGCGTCGCCGACCTGCGCGTCGTGCGGCAGCAGAGCGTCGAAGCCGCGCTCGACGCGCCGCTTCTCGACTCGCTCGCCGCACGTTTCGAGGCGCTCGCGCGAGCCGCGCTCGAAGAGCTGCGCGGGCAACCCGGCGATGCGGATCGCGCCGTGCTCGAGCGGCGCGTGCGGCTCAAGGTCGCCGGCGCCGACACGAGCCTGGCCGTCGAGTGGCACCCGGGCGCGACGCCGACGGCGCTGCGCGACGCGTTCGACGCCGCGCACGCGCGGCATTTCGGCTTCCAGGCCGGCGCGCAGGCCGTGCTGATCGTCGAATCCCTCGAGCTCGAGGCCGTGCTGCAAAGCGCCGGGGAACCGGCCGAGGGCCCGCCGCTCGCGCGCGCGACCGGGCCGGCGCGCAGCGGCGGCGTGCGGCGCGTGTGGTTCGGCGGCGGCTGGCGGGAGACACCCCTCTACCCGCGCGCAGCGCTGCTCGCGGGCGCGGCCGTGCGCGGCCCGGCACTGATCGTCGAGGCGCACGCGACCACGGTCGTCGAGCCCGGCTGGCGCGCGGCCGTGCACGCGAACGGCACGCTTGTACTGACGCGTGCCCGCCGGCGCCGACGGCGCGAAGTCGTGACTGGCGAAGCCGATCCGATCATGCTCGAGGTGTTCAACAACCTGTTCATGCACGTGGCCGAGGAGATGGGCCTGGTGCTGGAGCACACGGCGCACTCCGTGAACATCAAGGAGCGGCTCGACTTCTCGTGCGCACTGTTCGCGGCCGACGGCGCTCTGATCGCGAACGCGCCGCACATCCCGGTGCATCTCGGCTCGATGGGCGACAGCGTGCGCAGCATCCTGGGGAAACATCGGCCCACGCCGGGCGATTCGTACCTGCTGAACAGCCCGTATGCCGGCGGCACGCACCTGCCGGACATGACGGTCGTGACGCCCGTGTTCGACGCCGGCGGCCGCCGCCTGCGCTACCTCGTCGCGAGCCGCGCGCACCATGCCGACATCGGCGGGCGCACGCCGGGCTCGATGCCGCCCGACAGCCGCCGGATCGACGAGGAAGGTGTGCTCGTCGACGGCGTCCGGATCGTCGCGGACGGCCGCTTCCTCGAGAGCGAGGTTCGTGCGCTTCTCGCGAGCGGCCCCTACCCCGCGCGTAACCCCGACCAGAACGTCGCGGACCTGAAAGCCCAGCTCGCGGCCAATGCGCGCGGCGCGCTGGAGCTCGCGCGTTTGACCGCTCGCTTCGGCATCCGCACGGTCGCGCGCTACATGCGGCACGTGCAGGGCAACGCAGCCGAGTGCGTGCGCGCCGCGATCGACCGGCTGCGCGACGGAAGCTTCACCGTCGAGCTGGACGGCGGCGAGCGCATCCGCGTCGCGGTCACGATCGACGCCGCGACACGCAACGCCACGATCGACTTCGCGGGCACGTCGGCGCAGAGCGCGGGCAACTTCAACGCGCCGTCCGCGATCGTGCGCGCAGCCGTGCTGTACGTGTTTCGCACGCTCGTGCGCGAGAGCATCCCGCTCAACGCCGGCTGCCTCGAACCGCTGACCATCCGGCTGCCGGCCGGCAGCCTGCTGAACCCGGCGTATCCCGCGGCCGTCGTCGCAGGCAACGTCGAGACCTCGCAGTGCATCACCGACGCGCTGCTCGGCGCGCTCGACGCCTGCGCGGCCGCCCAGGGCACGATGAACAACTTCACGTTCGGCAACGCCCGCCACCAGTACTACGAGACGCTGTGCGGCGGCGCCGGCGCGGGTCCCACGTTCGACGGCGCGAGCGCCGTGCACACGCACATGACGAACTCGCGGCTCACGGATCCCGAGGTGCTCGAGCAGCGCTACCCGGTGCGCGTGCGACGCTTCGCGATCCGCCGCGGCTCGGGCGGCAGGGGCGCGCACCACGGCGGCGACGGGATCGTGCGCGACATCGAGTTCCTGGAACCGATGCAGGCCGCGATCCTGGCGAATCGCCGCCGCGTGCCGCCCTTCGGACTGCACGGCGGCGAGCCGGGCCAGTGCGGGCGCAACTACGTCGTACGCGCGAACGGCAGCCTCGAGGAGCTGCCGGCCACCGCGTCCGTCAGCCTGGCGGAAGGCGACCGGTTCGTGATCGAGACGCCGGGCGGGGGCGGCTACGGCACCCCGCGCTGAACGGGGGGCGCGCCTTCAGGGCTTGCGGCAGGCCGCGAGGAACACCGAGTACTCGCGCGGCCCGTGCTGCATGAGCAGGCAGTCCACGATCGCGATGTCCACGAATCCGGCCTTCGCGAGCGCGATGCGCAGCGCGCCGCGGTCGAACCCACGGTGCACGTCGGCGCCCGGGCCGTGGAACGAGCCGTCCTCGGCGTCGAGATCGGCAATGCAGAGGTAGCCGCCCCGGTTCAGCAGCGCGTGAAACGCCGCGAGGCCGCGCGCGACGTCGGTCACGTGGTGCAGCGTCCGCATGCTGAACACGAGGTCGTAGCGATCCGCGGGCACGGCGTCGCGCATCAGATCGAGATCGACGACGCGCATGTCGCTCGCCCGCGCGGCGGCGATCTTGCGCGCGGCGACCGCGCGCATTCCGGCGGAGCTGTCGGCCAGCGTGATGGGCCCGAGCGTATCGCGCAGGCAGAACGACAGCAGCCCCGTGCCGGCGCCGTATTCGAGTGCCTTCATGGAGGGCTGCAGCGGCACGGCCTTGCGCATGCCGGCGGCGACCGCCTCCGTGCGTTTGATCTTGCTCTCGTCGTCCCACGTTTCGGCGCGGGCATCGAAATCGGTCGACATCGTCGGGTCACTCCGCAGCGTACGGCTCGAACGCCGCCAGCATACAACCGGAAGCGCGGCGCCGCAGATCAGCCGAGGTGCCGCTCGGCCTCGCGCACGGACACCACCTCGGTCGTTAGGCTCAGCGCGTGGTAGCGGAAGTCGTAGGTCAGGAATTCGTTGGCGCGGCGCGGTGCGAACCCCACGCGCAGCGTGATCGCGACGTCGCGCCCCGCTTCGCCGCCCGCATCGGGGACAACGCTCGTGCGCACGAAAAACGCCTGCTCGGCGTTCGCTCCGGCCAGCGCGCCGGCCTGCTTGAGGCGCGCGAGGAAGATCCACACCTGCCGCTCGAGCGCCGTCGCGCGGTCCGGCGTCCGCTCCGCACGGAATATCCAGCGCGTGTGCTGCTCGATCGAGCGCAGCACGAACGCGGTCAACCGGGCTGCGGACAGTTCCTGCGTCAGCGTCTCGACCGCGGCGCCGCCCGCGAAGTTCACGTTGCCCTGCAGCGCGGCAATGCCCGGCTGCAGACGCACGAACGTGTTGACGCCCATGCGCTGCAGCGTCGCGGCCTGCTTCAGTCCAACGTCCACGAGCGGCGCCAGGCTGCCCTTCAACGTCGTGTCGACGGGCGGCAGGTCGTGCCACACGCCGCGACGATCGCAGCGCGCGAGCATCCCCGCCACCACGCCGCAGGCCGGCATGCCGGCCACGTAGCGGCCGATGTCGCCGCGCGCCCGCACCCGCGGGAAGTAGGTCAGCGCGTTGCGGCTCGACTGTCCGGAGCTGCGCACGCCGAGCACGGCCGCGTCGACGGTCGACCACGACCACGGCGGATCCCAGATCAGCAGGGCGCGGCGCCGCTCGCAGTACCGGGTGGCCGCAAGGAAGCTCGTGCTGCCGAGATCCCGGCCGGGCGGCGACGGCACGCACACGAAGTCGATCTGCGGACAGCGGTCGAGCGCGAACAGACCCGTGCCCTCGCTGTTCGAGCCGACGATGTCATAGTCGGTGAGCTCCTCGCCATCGGAGCCGGCGGCCGTGACGCCGATGTACGGAATCGGCTGGCCCGGGAACGCCGGGCGCGTGGCATCCGGCCGGTATTGCGGCAGCGGCCCCACGAGGCGCACGAGCTCGGAGTCGTGCAGCGCGTCGACCACGAAGCGCTCGTCGGTCGGATCCATGGACAGTCGCTCGAACAGCTCCTGATCGGCCACGAGCTCGGACCCGAGGCGATTCAGCCGCTGCACGACCAGGTTGAATCTCGCGGGCACGCGCTCGACCCGGTCGTAGTCGACCGACACTCGCAGCAGCTCGCGGCCGCCGGGCTGGCGCGCCTGCAACCGCAATACCTCGCGGCCGGCCGGGATGTCGATCGTGGCACGCGTCGCACGGTTCGCGACGCGAACGACGACGGCCGATTCGCCGCCGTGCAGGAAGAAGTGCTGCACGGCGAACGACACGAAGCTGAAGCCGCAGTGGCCGCCGAAGATGCGGCGGTAGTCCTCGAAGCTGCGGATGACGACGGGCTCGTTCAGCGGACCCCGTTCCGTGCGGCCGATGAACGCGACGACAGTGGGAGCGACTAGCGGTATGACTTCCTCACCGTGTTGGCCTTCGGCCGACTCCGGAGAGAGGTCGAGAGGTTCGGTCGCCATTCTGCCCGCGGTTTGGAAAAACCTATGATAGCCGGCGGCGTGTTCCGTTGCAGCACCGCCGCGGCACGACGATCACCCGCGCCGTCGTCGTCGCTCGCGCAGGAAGAACCGGATCGTGAGCACGCCCGCCACGAATCCGCCGACGTGCGCCGCGAAGGCGACACCGCCACCCGATCCCGGCGGCGCGGCGAGCGAGCTCAGGAGCTGGCCCGCGAACCACAGGCCGAGCACGACCACGGCCGGCACCCGCACGGTATAGAAGATGATCAGGAGCGGCAGCAGCACGAGCACCCTGGCCCGCGGGTACAGCACGAGGTAAGCGCCGAGCACGCCCGAAATGGCGCCGCTGGCGCCGATCATCGGCACCTCGGAGCTGGGATCGGCCACGGCCTGGCCGATAGCCGCCACGGTGCCGCACACCAGATAGAACACGATGAAACGGCCGCGGCCGAGCCGGTCCTCGACGTTGTCGCCGAAGATCCACAGATACAGCATGTTGCCGCCGAGGTGCAGCAGCCCGCCGTGCAGGAACATGGCCGTCACGATCGTGACGGGCGCCGGAACCCACGTCGGCCCCTCGAGCGTCGCGTTGCCTAACAGCAGCGCGGGAATGAAGCCGAGCAGATACATCGCCTGCCGCTCGGCGCGCGGCGACAGCGTCAGCTCCCACAGGAACACGAGCGTGCACAGCACGATGATCGATATCGTGACGACGGGCCGGCTGCGTACCGGATTGTCGTCGCGGAGCGGGATCATGAGCCGCGGAGTGCGGCCGCGCGGCGCGGCATGCCCGGCGTGCGCCTAGCGGCCGGAGCCAGCCGTGGCGCCGGCCGCTCGCCGAGTCTCGTCGGCGACCGTGACGGGCACGGTGTTGACCACGATTCGCGACGCCGCGAGATACTGCTCGAGCGAACGGCTCGAGCGCTGCACCGGCAACGACATGCCGCGCTGCTCGGTCACGACGCGCTGCACCAGCGCGTGATCGATCTCGACGCCGGCCGCCGCGGCACCGGCGCGCTCGAGCGCGCGCTTGAGCGCCGCTTCGGCCTCCGCCACGAGATCGTGCTGCTCTTCCGCGAGCGGCGGATGGACTTCGAGATACAGCTCGCCGCCGCGCCAGGCGGCGAGCACGGGCTGGTTCACGATGCGCACCGGAGTGCCCTTCGGCACGCGGCCGAACAGCGCTTCGATGTCCTCCGGATACAGCCGGATGCACCCGTGGCTCGAGCGCATGCCGACACCGTCGGGCTTGTTCGTGCCGTGGATCAGATAGCTCGGGATCGAGAGCGTCATCGCGAAGGCACCGAGCGGATTGTCGGGGCCCGGCTGCACGACGGCCGGCAAGCGCTCGCCGCGCTCGAGATGCTCCTTGCGCACCGAGGCCGGCACGTACCACACGGGATTGCGTGCCTTCTGCGTGACCTTGGCCTCGCCGAAAGGCGTGGCCCAGCCTTCCGCGCCGATGCCGATCGGATACGTGCTGACGGAGGTCGTGACCACCGCGGGGTCGGTCTTCGACTTCTCGGCGGTGAAATAGTAGAGACGCATCGCGGGCACGTTCACGACAATGCCCTTGTGCGCCGCGTCCGGCAGGATCGACTGCGTGGGCAGGTAGATCGGCGTGCCCTCGCCCGGCAGCCATTGATCGACACCGGGATTCGCGCGCCGCATCTCCTCGTAGCCCAGGTCGTACTCGCGGCCGATCGCGGAGAACGTGTTCTCGTAGCGCGCGAACAGCACCTGCGTTTCGCCGATCACGTCCTGATTGGCGGCCAGCGTGAAGTGGCGCGTGTCGAGAGCCGCGAGCCGCGGCGCGCCAGGGTCCGGCCGCGCGGGCACGGCGACCGCAGGCGGCGGCGCCTCGGGCTGCACATTCAGCGTCGTGCAGCCTGCGAACGCGGCGAGCAGCGCGCCGAGCGCTGCGACGCGGCCTAGCGAAGCGACGAGTCCGTGTGCCATTGCTCCCGAGTATACCGAAGCGCGTCGCGCTGCGAACCCCGACCGGCCGCTCACTGCTCGCGGGCGTTCAGATAGCGGGCGCCGCTGCGGGGGACGACGACCGCGCCGAGCCGGGTCTCGAAGCGCACCGGCACCGACTGCGTGTGACCGTCGGCCAGCGTGCGGTACACGCCGAAGTGCAGATGCGGCGCGCTGCTGTAACCCGTGTTGCCTGAACGGGCGAGCCACTGGCCGCGCGCCACGCGCTGACCTGGCCGCACCTCGACGCTGCCGCGCGCCAGATGGAAGTACTCGCCCGTCGTACCGTCCTCGTGCAGCACGACGACGAAGTTCGCGAGGCGGCTGCACTCCTCGCGCAGGCAACCGCCGTCGTGCGAATCCTCGACCAGCACGACGACGCCCTCGCGCGCCGCGCTGACGGGCGTGCCGACGGGCATGCCGAAGTCGAGCGTGTACTGCTCCGCGCCGCGGTGGCTCAGGCGCGCGCCGTACGCCTGGATGATCGGGTAGCTCACGCCGTCGCCGTACGGCAGACGGTAGAGATAGTCGTCGTCGTGCTCGGCGCCGATGCGCCCGAGCACGATGTCCTGGCGGCTCATGCCGGAGGACCACGCGTCGAGCCTGGCGGTGAGCGGCGTGCGAAACCCGTCGCGGGGCGTGCGTGCGCCGCCGGCCTGCGCGAGGGGATCTCCGGCCGGCTCGCACGCGGCGGAAGCCGCGCACGGCGCCTGCGCCGAGACGTGCAGAGCGAGCAGCGCGGCCGGCAGGCCGAGCAAACGGCCGGGGGACGCCTTGCGGCGCCGCGGCCGGATCGAAGGCTTCATCCTCGTTGTTGTCGTTATTGGCGGATGACGCCGAAAGTATGCCCGACGGCCGGGCGGCCCGGGCCGAAGTTCTACATAAACCTACGCGAGGCGCTCGAGCAGGCTGTCGATGCCGCCGAGCATGCGCTCCTGCCACGCGCGGCGTCGCTTGTACGCGAGGTGGTACAGGTCGCGCTCCTTCGCCGCGGCGAGCAGCACGTCGTCGCTGGTCCGGATCTCGTCCACGAGCTTGAGCTCGAGCGCGCGCAGACCGTACCAGTGCTCGCCGGTCGCGACGCGTTCGAGCTCGACCTGCGGCCGGTAGCGCCGGATCTCCGCTTTGAACAGCTCGTGCACGTCCTCGATTTCCTGCCGCAGCTTCTCGCGCCCTTCCGGCGTGTTCTTGCCGAACATCGTCAGCGTGCGCTTGTAGCGGCCGGCGGTGACTTGCTCGAAGTCCACGCCCTTCTGCTCGAGCAGGCGGTGGAAGTTCGGCAGCTGCGCCAGCACGCCGATCGAGCCGATGATTGCGAAGGGCGCCGCGATCAGCCGATCCGCCACGCATGCCATGAGGTAACCGCCGCTGGCGGCCACCTTGTCGACCGCGACCGTGAGCGGGAGGCCGCGCTGCTTCAGCCGCAACAGCTGCGACGCCGCGAGACCGTGCTCGTGCACGGTACCGCCCGGATTCTCGAGCTTCAGCAGCACGTCGTCGCCGGGCTTCGCGACCTGCAGCACCGCGGACACTTCCTCGCGCAGCGACGCCACGGCGCTCGCGCGCAGATCGCCCTTGAAATCGAGCACGAACGTGCGCGGCTTCGCCTGCCCGTCCTTCTCGCGCGCTTTGTCCTCGCGCTTGCGCTCCTTCGCGCGCGCCTTGGCTTCCTTCTTGTGGCGGCCCTTGCCGTCGATCGCAAGCTTCAGCTCGTCGGCCGAGTCCTCGAAGGCCCGGTTCAGGTGCTCGACGGTGAGTCCTTCCGCGCGGCCGCCGCGTCGCGCGGCCGCGATCAGCGCGACCACGGCCGCCACGAGCACCGCCAGCGTCGCGAGCTCGGCCAGGAACAAGCCGTATGCCGAAAGGAATTCGCTCACTCGCCGGTGAGTCCCACGTTGTTCTTCTCGAACACGCGGTCGGCGCGGTAGCTCGAGCGCACGAGCGGCCCGGCCACGACCTCGAGGAATCCACGCTCGAGTCCCCACTGCCGGTACTGCTCGAACTCCTGCGGCGTGACGTAGCGCTCCACGGCCAGGTGGTTCAGCGTGGGACGCAGGTACTGGCCGAAAGTCACGATGTCGACGGCGGCCCGCTTCAGGTCCTCGAGTGTCGCCAGGATCTCGTCGTTCGTCTCGCCGAGCCCGAGCATCAGGCTCGACTTCGTGAGCACCTGCGGCCGATGCCGCTTCGCGAACGCGAGCACTGCGAGCGTCTGGTCGTAGCCCGCGCGCGCGTCGCGCACCTTGTGCGTGAGCCGGCGCACCGTCTCGAGATTCTGCGCGAACACGTCGAGACCGGAGTCGACGACCGTGGCCACGTCCTGCTCCTTGCCCGAGAAGTCCGGCGTCAGTGCCTCGACGGCCGTGTCCGGGCACAGCGCCTTGATGGCGCGGATGCAGTCCGCGTAGTGCGCAGCACCGCCGTCCGGCAGATCGTCGCGGTCCACAGACGTCAGTACGACGTACTTCAGGTTCATGAGCTGCACGGTGCGCGCGGAGTTGTGCACTTCGTCGGCGTCGAGCCAGCCGTGCGGATTGCCCGTGTCGACGGCGCAGAACTGGCACGCGCGCGTGCAGACCTTGCCCATCAGCATCAGCGTGGCCGTACCGTTGTTCCAGCACTCGCCGATGTTCGGGCAGATCGATTCCTCGCACACCGTGGCGAGTCGATGCTCGCGCACCGTGGCGCGCAGCGCTTCGAACCGCTCGCCCGCCGGAATGCGTGCCTTGAGCCAGGCCGGCTTCGGCTCGCGCGGCGCGGACTGCCGATCGGGCCGCGCCTTCACGCCGTTCTTGATCGCCGCAAAACCCTGCTCGGTCTGGTACTTCGAGCCGGTCGTGACGACGGGGATGCCGCGGAACTCGCTCATCGTGCCTGCTAAGATTCGGGGGAAATTCCCGGTCAGTATCGCACGTAACCCGAGCACGGCGCATGGCCCGCTACCGCCCTCCGGCGCCCCCGAGCGCGAAATACATCACGCCGGAAGGCGCGGCCGCGCTGCGCCGGGAGCTCGACGAGCTATGGCGCGTGAAGCGCCCGGCCGTCACGCGGGCCGTGGCCGAGGCCGCCGCGCAGGGCGACCGGTCGGAGAACGCGGAGTACATCTACGGCAAGAAGCAGCTCGCCGAGATCGACCGGCGTGTGCGCTTCCTGCGCAAACGCCTGACCGGCATCCGCGTCGTGGATCAGGTGCCGGCGGACACCGGCAGGGCGTTCTTCGGCGCGTGGTTCACGCTGCGCGCCGACGACGGCGGGGAACGCGAGTACCGGCTCGTGGGCCCCGACGAGTTCGACTTCGCACCGGAGTACGTCAGCATCGACTCGCCGCTCGGGCGTGCGGTGCTCGGCAAGCCGATCGGCGCCGGCATCACGGTAGCGACTCCCGAGGGTGAGCAGAGCTACGAGCTCGTGCGCGTGCGTTATCGCTGAGCGCAAAAAAAAAGGCCCGGCCGGAGCCGGGCGAGTCACAGGGGGAAATTGGCCGACTACTGCAAACGCGCCCAGTTCAGCAGGCGCACGTCGGTGGAGCGCAAATCGAAGTTCCGGGCCAGCAGCGCTTCGATCTCTTTGGTCTCGTAGCGATGCTCGGTGGCCTGATTCACTTCCACCACTCCGCTGAACTCCTGGTCCTTGCCTTCCGCGGCTTCGCCGGTCAGCACGAAGTGGGTGTAATACTTGACGCCCATGGTCCCGGACTCTAGTAGCGCGGCGGCGCGACGTCTGTGATTGCCTCCACAGTTTGTCGCCGCCCGCCGGAAACCGCGCGCGGCGAAACTCGCCCATCTGCGTCGAAACGCGCGGAGTCCCTCGGCCCTTGACATATTTTTCTGGCGGCATATAGAGGGAGGTTTCGACTCGCGGAGCGCGCTCGCATGACTTTCGGCCGACTTCTCCCGGCACTCGCCTGCCTGCTGACGGTGCTGCTACCCGCGGGTCCGACGCTCGCCCAGCCCGAGCTGCGCGCTCAGCTGTTCGCGGATGCAGACCGCGCGCAGGCAGCCGCGAAGGCCGCCAATGCGCAGCTGCTGGCGCCCGCCACGTTCAACCGCGCCGCCGAGGCCTACGCGACGGCGGACGGCGACCTGCAGCGGGGCCGCAACCTCGATCGCATCAAGAGCACGCTCGCAAGCGCGACGAAGGGATTCAACGACGCGGCTCAGGCGGCGGAGATCGCGAACGTCACGCTTGCCTCCGTCATCAAGACGCGCGGCGACGCCACGCGCGCCAACGCCACGACTTTCGCGGCCGACGGCTGGAAGAGCGCGGAAGCTGCGTTCGATGCGGCCGCCCGCCGGCTCGAAACGGGCGACATCCGCGGCGCGCGCACGCGCGCGGACCAGGCCGAGTCGCTGTATCGAGACGCCGAGCTGACCGCGATCAAGGCCCAATACCTGAGCCAGACGCGCGCGCTGCTGGCCGAGGCCGAGCAGCAACGCGTGCCGCGTTTCGCCCCCACGACCTACGAAAAGGCGCGCTCCCTGCTCGCGCAGGCGGAGACCGAGCTCAACGAAAACCGCTACGACACCGATCTGCCGCGCAGCCTCGCGCAGCAGGCCAACTACGAGGCGCGCCACGCGATCTACCTGGCCAAGCTCATCAGCCAGATGCGCGACGACGGCGATACGCTCGAGGACGTGATCCTGCGCTACGAGGACCCCGTCACTCAGATCAGCGCGGCCGCCGATCGCGTCGCGCAGTTCGACAAGGGCGTAGAGCCCGTCGCGACGGAGCTCGTGACGTACATCGAGGCACTGCGGGATCAGTCCGCGCAGAACCAGCGCGACCTCGCCGACGCCCGCCAGCGCGTCGGCGAGCTCGAGGAGGAGATCCGCGATCTCGATCGGCGCCTCGGCGGCGTGTCGCAGGAGCGCGTGGCGCTCGTGCAGCGCCTCGAGGCCGAAGCGCGGATTCGCGAGCAGTTCACGACGATCGAGAACATGTTCGATCGCGACCAGGCCCGCGTCTCGCGCGAGGGCAACCGTCTGATCGTCCGGCTCGTGGGCCTCACGTTCCAGAGCGGCCAGGCGGAAGTGCAGGCGAAGTATCGCGACCTCATGGAGAAGGTGAAGGCGGCCACGGAGGTGTTTCCGCGCTCGCAGATCGTGATCGAGGGGCACACGGATTCCTATGGCAGCGACGAGACGAACCTCGCGCTGTCGCGCCGGCGCGCGGAGGCGGTCAGCGCGTACCTGCAGCAGCTCGGCGTGCCGGCGCTGCGCATGAGCGCGGTGGGTTACGGCGAGACGCAGCCGATCGCGAACAACGACACGGAGCAGGGCCGCGCACGCAACCGCCGCATCGACGTCATCATCGAGCCGCAGCTCGAATCGGCCCCCGCCGCCGCGCAGTAACGCCGCGCGACAAGAGTCGCGCGCCCACGGGTCATCGGGTTCCGCGAGGCCGCCCGCACGCCGAGCGCCCTTCGCGGGACACACCGGAAATCGCATCCCTGCGGCTCGGCTGCGCACATCCCTGTGCGCAGACGGTGCCGCGGAAGGCCCTCCGAGCAAAGACCACTGACGGAACACGAGTTGTCGTTGGGGAGTGCGGCGTGAGCGCATCGCACCTGGCATGTAGGCTTCTCGGCCGGAACGCGCGTGAACGGC
>DASZSB010000153.1:0-1987 GCA_035548835.1 Gammaproteobacteria bacterium
GTTCGCCGGCACGATGCGGCTCGGCAAGCTCATCGTCTTCTACGACGACAACGGCATCTCGATCGACGGCAAGGTGCAGGGCTGGTTCAGGGACGACACGCCGAAGCGCTTCGAGGGCTACGGCTGGCACGTGATCCCCAATGTCGATGGTCACGATGCCGGCGCGGTCGAGGCCGCGCTCCGCGCCGCGCAGCGCGAGACCGAGCGTCCGTCCTTGATCTGCTGCAAGACCATCATCGGCTGGGGCGCGCCGAACAAGCAGGGCACGGCCAAGACGCACGGCGAGGCGTTGGGCGCGGACGAAGTGGCCGCCGCGCGCAAGCAGCTCGGCTGGACCCACGAGCCGTTCGTCGTGCCCGAGGAAATCCTGAACTCCTGGAACTTCAAGGAGCAGGGCGCCAAGTACGAAGCGAGCTGGCGCGAGGTGTTCACGCGCTACCAGCAGCAATTCCCGGATCTCGCGCGCGAGCTGCAGCGGCGCTGGAGTGGCGAGCTGCCCGCCAACTGGAAGGAGATCAGCGCCCAGGCCGTTGCGGAAGCGGCCAAGCAGACGGCGCCGCAGGCGACGCGCCAGTCCTCGCAGGCCACGCTGAACGTGATCCATCCCGGCCTGCCGGATTTCCTCGGCGGCTCCGCCGATCTCACGCCGTCCAACAACACGACGACGAAGCTCACGAAGGTCGTGACCCCCGAAGACGCGTCGGGCAACTACGTGCACTACGGCGTGCGCGAGTTCGGCATGACCGCGATGATGAACGGCATCTCGTTGCACGGCGGCTTCATCCCGTACGGCGGCACGTTCCTCGTGTTCTCGGACTACGCGCGCAACGCCGTGCGCCTTGCGTGCCTCATGCACATCCGCTCGATCCTCGTGTACACGCACGACTCGATCGGTCTCGGCGAGGATGGCCCGACGCACCAGCCCATCGAGCATCTCGCCAGCCTGCGCGCCATGCCGAACATGATGCTCTGGCGTCCCTGCGATGCCGTCGAGACGGCGGTAGCCTGGGTCGCCGCCGTCGAGCGGCGCGATGGTCCGACGGCGCTCGCGCTCACGCGCCAGAACGTTCCGCAGCAACCGCGTACCGAAGCGCAGAAGGCCAATATCCGGCGCGGCGGCTATGTGCTCATCGACAGCGCGGGCTCACCCGAGGCCATCGTCATCGCGACGGGCTCGGAGGTCGGCATCGCGGCCGAGGCGGTGAGCGCACTGAATTCGCGCGGCCGGCGCATCCGGCTCGTCTCGATGCCCTCGACCGAAGCATTCGACGCGCAGGACGCCGCGTATCGCGACTCGGTGCTCCCGCCCGCGGTGACGAAGCGCTTGGCGGTGGAGGCGGCGGCCTCGCAGACCTGGTGGAAGTACGTCGGCTTGCAGGGTCGCGTGCTCGGTCTCGACCGCTTCGGATTATCGGGCAAGGGCGCGGAGCTGTTTCCACACTTCGGCTTCACCGCCGATAATGTGGCCAAGGAAATCGACCAGCTGTAATTCACGAACGAGGCAACTCATGGCAATCAAGGTGGGCATCAATGGCTACGGCCGCATCGGGCGCAACATCCTGCGGGCGCTGTTCGAAGCCAAGCGCACGGGCGAAGTCGAGATCGTCGCGATCAACGATCTCGGTGACGCGAAGACCAATGCCCACCTCACGCGGTACGACACCGCGCACGGCAAGTTTCCGGGC
Source organism: Gammaproteobacteria bacterium (assembly GCA_035548835.1). Classification (GTDB taxonomy): domain Bacteria; phylum Pseudomonadota; class Gammaproteobacteria; order Steroidobacterales; family Rariloculaceae; genus FEN-1219. Next base: position 1,686 of record DASZSB010000153.1, read on the forward strand.
GAGGTGACCGTCGACGGGGATTCCATGGTCGTGAACGGCCAGCGCATCAGGGTGCTCGCGGAGCGCGATCCGGCGAAGCTGCCGTGGGGCCAGCTCGGCGTCGACACGGTGCTCGAGTGCACCGGGCTCTTCACCGATAAGGCGAAAGCCAGTGCGCATCTGAAGGGCGGCGCGCGGCGCGTGATCATCTCGGCGCCGGGCGGCGAGGACGTCGACGCCACCATCGTGTACGGCGTGAACCACAACGTGCTGAAGAGCGACTTCACCGTCATCTCCAACGCCTCGTGCACGACCAACTGCCT
>DASZSB010000154.1:0-16699 GCA_035548835.1 Gammaproteobacteria bacterium
CTCGCCACCGCCGCGACGATCATCGCATCACAGGCGACGATTTCCGGCGCATTCTCCGTCACCCAACAGGCCGTGCAGCTCGACCTGCTGCCGCGCGTGCAGATCCTGCAGACGTCTGCGGACGAACGCGGCCAGATCTACGTGCCTTCAGCGAACACCGTCATGTTCATCGCAGTCGTCGGCTTCGTGCTGGCCTTCCAGTCCTCGAGCGCGCTGTCGGCGGCCTACGGCGCCGCGGTGATCGGCACGATGCTGATCACCACTGTGCTCGGCGCGGTCGTGGCGCGCTCGTCCTGGCACTGGTCGCTGTTCCAGATCACCGCCATCTTCGGCGTATTCCTGCTCGTGGATCTCGCGTTCCTATTGGGCAACGTCACGAAGATCGCGAGCGGCGGTTGGATACCGTTGACGCTCGCCACACTGATGTTCCTGGGATTCATCACTTGGCGCGACGGCCGCGCGCGCCTGCGCCGCGAGCTGCGCCAGCGGGCAGTGCCCTGGACCGAGCTGCCAGGCCTGCTCGCGAACGCCACGCGCGTGCCGGGCACGGCGGTGTTCCTCGTGAGCCACAGCGGCTTCGTGCCGACCGCGCTGCTGCGCAACCTCGAGCACAACCACGTGTGCCACGAGCGCATCGTGATCCTGAATCTCGAGATCCTGCGCACACCGCGCCAGGATCGCGCGTCGCGCGCGTGGGTCGAAGAGCTGATGCCGGGCGTCCATTCCGTGCGCGCGCGGTTCGGCTTCATGGAAACGCCGGACGTGACGGAAGCGCTGCGCGGCGCGCTCCAGCGCGGACTGCGCGTCGACCCGGTCACCTGCACCTATTTCCTCGGCTGGCACCTCGTGCGCGCGATACCGCGGCCCGGCATCGCCGGTCTCAAGGCCCGCGTGTTCGCCTACCTGCAGCGGCGCAGCGCGCAGGCTGCGGAGTTCTTCCGAATGCCCACCAAGCGCGTGGTGGTGCTCGCGACCGACGTCGAGATCTGACGCGCACGCACACGGCGTGCGCACTGCGCGCCGACACGCTACCCTAACCCGGCGGCCACCCGACGGGCCGGCCTGAATCAGCAACCACGAGGAACCATCATGCTCTACATCGTGCAGTTCGAAGACAAACCCAACATGGGCGAGCTGCGGGACAAGCTCTTCAAGTCGCACATCGAGTTCCTCGACCGCATGAAGGACAAGGTCCTGGTGCCGGGCTCGATGCGGGAAGTCCCGAGCGACAAGCCGCTCGGCGGCCTGTGGATCATCGAAGCCAAGGACGAGGCCGAGGTTCGCGAGATCTTCAAGGACGACCCGTTCTGGACCAACGGCATGCGTGCCACCGTGCGCATCAACCGCTGGCACAAGGCGTTCCCGGACCGCAAAGTCCCGATCTGACCGCTGGCGCCGATGCAGCAGATTCTGGTCTACAGCGATTCGCTCTCCTGGGGCATCGTGCCGAACACGCGCCGGCGCCTCGGCTTCGTCGAGCGCTGGCCGGGCGCCATGGAAGACCAGCTGATCCGCGCGGGCCGCTCCGTGCGCATCATCGAGGACTGCCTGAACGGCCGGCGCACCGTGTGGGAGGATCCGTTCAAGCCGGGCCGTAACGGGCTCGCGGGACTTGCGCAGCGCATCGAGGTCAACTCGCCGCTCGCGCTCGTCGTGCTGCTGCTCGGCACCAACGATCTGCAGTCGATGCACGCGTTCAACGCCTGGCACTGCGCGCAGGGCGTCGCCACGCTCGTGCGCGCGATCCGCGCGGCGCCGATCGAGCCTGGCATGCCCGTGCCGCCGGTGCTGATCGTCGCGCCGCCGCCCGTGCGTACGCCGAAAGGCGCCATCGCACCGAAGTTCGAAGGCGCAGCCACCAAGGGGAAAGACCTGGCCGCCGAGCTCGAGAAGGTGGCGGCCGAGCTCGGCTGCCCGTTCGTCGACGCCGGCAGGATCGTCACGACGAGCACGGTGGACGGTGTGCACCTCGACGCGGACCAGCATCTCGTGCTCGCTCACGCTCTCGCGCAGAGAGTCGCGAGCCTGCTCGACACGGAGGCGCGTTGATCAGCGACGACAGCATCTTCTGGATCTTCGGCAGGTTCGAGGGCGTGGCGGCGTTCGCCGTCATCGTGATCGCCGTGATCTGGTTCGTCGTGGCCTACAACACCCTGACCGCCGCCTCGCAGCGCACGGCGCGCGCCTGGGGCAACGTCGACGCGCTGCTGCGACAGCGACACGACGAGCTCATGCGCTTCACCGAAGCATGCCAGCCGCTGCTGCCGGACGGCCAGGCCGTGCTGGACCGAGTTCTCGCCGCGCGGGGCAAGGTGTTCGAAGCTCGCCACGCCCGCGACACCGCGGCGCTCTGCCCGGCCGAGCACGAGCTGCGCACCGGGCTCGCGGACCTCGCGACGCTCGTCGAGCGGAATTCCCGGCTCGCGAACGACGACGCGTTCGCGGCCCTGCGCAAGCGCCTGGCGCTGCTCGACGCGGAGCTGACCGAGCGCCGTGCGATCTTCAACGACGCCGTGCAGCAGAACAACCGCGCGGTCGGTCGATTCCCCGGCAACGTGATCGCACTGCTCGGCGGCTTCCGCGCCGTGCCGCCGTTCGACGTCGAGCCGCGTCAGGGCTGAGCGCGGTCGCGCACGCCCGCGTACGCGCGCAGGGCGAGCAGCAGCACCGCACCGATCAGCAGGACTCCGACTCCGGCGACGGCGCCCGCGCGCACGTACACGAGGCTCGAGTAGAGCACGTACAGGCTGCTGCCGATGAACGCGAGCGGCACGAGCGGATACCACGGCACGCGGAACGGGCGCGCGGCGTCCGGAAACTTGCGCCGCAGGACGAACAGCGCCGCGCCGCTCAAGGTGAGGAACAGCCAGTAGACGGGTGACAGGTAGTCGACCATCGTGGAGAAGCCGCCGCGCGTGTACGCACCGAACGCAACCAGCGCGAGCGACACGGCGGCGATCGCGACGATGGCCGCCGTCGGCGTGCCGCGCGCCGCGTGCCAGCGGCCGAGGCGACCGAGCACGGCGGTGTCGCGGGCGGCGGCGTAGGTCGTGCGCGCGCCGGCGATCAGGATCGCGTTCATGGACGTGATCGACGTGATGGCCACGACGGCGACGATGATCACCTGCCCCGGACGGCCGAACACGAGGCGCATCAGGTCCGCGGCAGGCGCGTCGCTCGCGGCGAGCGCCGCGTGCCCGAGCCCGCGCTCGAACGCCCAGTTCGCGAGCACGTAGAGCGTCGTCACGATCGTCATGCCCGCGATCAGGGCGCGCCTGATGCCGTGCTCGCCGTCGCGCATCTCGGCCGACAGCGTGGCGGTGTCGCTCCAGCCGCCGTACGCCAGGAACACGAACACCAGCGCGGCGCCGAGGTGGCCGCCCGCCGGGCCGGCCGCCGGGCCGGCCACCGGACCCTGCGCGCCGGGCGCCGTGCCGAGCGCACCGGCCACGATGATGCCGACGAGCCCTGCGACCACGAGCAGCATGAGCCACAGCTGCGTGCCGATGCCGAAGTGGATGCCCGCGAGGTTCAGCGCCGCGAGCAGCACGATCGTCGCACCCGCGAGCAGCACCGGGCCGTTCACGCCGAGGTCCACGATCGTCGCGAGGTAGTCGCCGAACGAGAACGCGAGCAGGGCCATCGAGCCCGTGTGGATCACGGCAAACCGCGACCACGCGAACAGGAACCCGATGCCGTCGCCATAGGCCTGGCGCAGGAAATTGTAGTCACCGCCCTGGTCGGGAAACGCGGCGGCCATCTCGGCGAAGCACATCGCGCCCGCCAGCGACATGGCCCCGCCGAAGATCCAGACCGCGAGCAGCGCATCGGCCGACGGCAGGTTGGCCGCGGCCACGGGCGAGGACTTGAAGATGCCGGCGCCGATGACCATGCCGATGCACACGGCGACCGCGTGCCACACGCCGAGCCGCCGGTGCGGCGCGTGCGCGCCGGGAACGGCCGTGCTCACCACGGCGTCTTGAGCTCGCTCGCCTCGCTGGCACACGCCGTCGCATCGCCGCCCGCGGCGCCCTTCGCGCGCAACCTGGCGAGCTCGCGACGCGCAGCCGCGACATCCCGCTCGAACGCCGTATTGCCGTTCAGCGCCGCGACGAGCGTCGTCGCGAGCGTGCGCCCGCCTTCGACGTCGCTCAGATAGTGCACGCCGCACACGACGCGACTCTCCCCGTAGGCCCGGCCGCGCGCCATGATCGCGGCCGCGCGATCGGGCGCCGTCTCCGCGAGCAGCAGCGCGTACAGCCAGCCCGTGGCCGAGTGCCCGGACGGATACGAGCCGCCGCGCGCCAGCTCCTGCGAGGGTACGACGCAGAGCGGCAGATCCTCGACCAGGAACGGGCGCGGGCGCTGATAGTGGTCCTTCGACGCCCCGACCAGCGGGAACAGGTCGGCGCTCGCGCGCGTCAGCAGACGGATCGTCGCCGGTGCCCGCGCACCGATGAGGTCGACGCCGAGCGCGCACCTGAAGTCGGCGAGCAGATTGCGCTGCGCGATTTCGGCGTCGCGCGTCGCGAGCTGCCAGCGCGCGCTGCCCTCGAGCGCTCGCGTGGCGCGGTACAGAGCCATGTCGGCGGTGCCGAGCACCGAGTCGGCCGGCGGCGGCGGCGGCAGGAACAGCATGTGATCGGGACGTTGCCCGGGCTTCAGGTAGCCCGACACCTCCGGTGGTCGCGACACCCCGCTGCCGGTCTGCGCCTCGACGGACGCCGCCATCCACAGCGTCAGCGCGGCCAGCGCCACGACGCGTCCCCACCGGATCCTCATGACCTGCATGCGTATGCTTCCTGACTCAGGAGCCGCGATTCTGCCCACCGGGGCCGAAGCTTGCCAACCGGCCAGGGCCGGTTGAGTTGGCATCGCACTGCGCCGATCATGCTGGCCCATCGGGGGCATGCGGGGCAGCGACGATGACGCAGGGCAGATTCAGCGGCAAAACGGCGCTCGTGACGGGCGGTGGCGCGGGCATCGGCCGCGCGACGGCGCTCGCGTTCGCGCGCGAGGGCGCGCACGTGGTAATCGGCAACCGCAACGCCGAGCGCGGCGAGGAAACGGTCGCCATGATCCGCACCGCCGGCGGAACGGCCGTGTTCCGCCGCACGGACGTCACCGTGGCCGCCGACGTCGAGGCGCTCGTCGCGCTGGCCGTCGAGAAGTTCGGCCGGCTCGACTGCGCGTTCAACAACGCCGGCACGATGACCGAGTTGCGTCTGATCGACGAGCAGCCCGAAGACGACTTCGACCTCGTGATGGACACGAACGTGAAGGGCGTTTGGCTGTCGATGAAATACGAGATCCGGCAGATGCTGGCGCAGGGTGGCGGCACGATCGTCAACAACGCCTCCGTCAGCGGCATCACGGGCTCGGGGCGCGGCGCGGCGAGCTATTCGGCCTCGAAGCACGCCGTGCTGGGCCTGACGAAGTCCGCGGCGCTCGAGAACGCGCGCCGCAACATTCGCGTGAACGCGGTCGCGCCCTACGTCACCGAGACGGACATGGGCACGCAGTTCGCCGCGGGCCTCAAGATCACCATGGCCGACTTCGCGAAAGGCAACCCGTCGGGGCGCGTCGGCACGCTCGAGGATTCAGCGAACGCGGTCCTCTGGCTGTGCAGCGACGAGTCGTCGTTCGTCACGGCCCATACGCTCGCCGTCGACGGCGGCTTCACTGCCCAATAACAACGCCGCACACGCGCCAGAATGGGCCGTGACGGACGCCGCGGCTATTTCTGGGATTGGGTCCAGCGCACGACGGCCTCCTCGAACTGCTGCCCCGGCCCGCGGTGCGCGTCCTCGGAGTTCATGACGATCGCGACCGTGTACGTGCGCGTCGGCGTGTGCACGTAGCCCGCGAGCGCCGAGACGTGATCGAGCCGCCCCGTCTTCACGTGCATCAGGCTGTCGCTCGGCGATTCGAAACGGCCGCGCGTCGTGCCGTCCAGGCCGCCGAGCGACAGCGACGCCATGAACTCCGGCGCGAACGGGCTCCTGTATGCGAGCCGGAGCACGTCGGTCAAAAGCCGCATCGACGCGCGCTCGTCGCGCGCGAGACCCGCGCCGTTCGTGAGCCGCAGGGACGTGATGTCCACGCCGCGCGTCTGAAGCAGCGAACGAATGGCCGCGATGCCGTTCGCGCGCGTACCGGGCGGCCCCGCCGATTCCGCGCCGAGCGTGTACAGCAGCTGGCGGGTCATCACGTTGTTGCTGTTCTTGTTGATGCTGCGGATGATCTCGCCGAGCGGCCGCGACCGCCACGTGAGCGCCGGCGTCTGGTCCGCCGGCACCTGCGCCTTGCGCAGCTCGCCGCGGAACACGCCGCCGACCTCCTGCCACAGCTCCGTGAACAGGCCGAACGCGTAGGTGTCGTGCTGCAGCACCGTGCGACCCAGCGTAAACGTGCTGCAGCGGCGCGAGAACCTGCCGTTCAGCTCGACCTCGGCCAGCGTCCTTGGATCCGCGTGATCGAAAGAGATGCCGGCCTGGAAGCCCTGGCACGCGCCGTCCACGAGCTGCAGGTTGTTGCGGATCTCGAGGTTCGGCAGCACGGGATCGGTGGCAACGCGCACGCGGCCGTGCAGCGAATCGGGCGCGAACTGAAACTGCACGGCCTTGAAGTTCATGAGCAGCGCATTCGGCACCACGTTGTAGGTGCGATACGGCTGGCCATCGAACTCGCCGGGGTCCGGCTCGTCGATGGCGAAGTAACTGTCGTCGAGCACGAGGTTGCGGCCGATCTCGGTCAGGCCCTGGCGGCGCAGCGCCCGCAGCAGCTTCCAGAGCTCCTCGACGACGAGATAGGGATCGCCGTAACCCTTGAGCGCGAGATCGCCGTCGAGCTTGTGGCCGTCGAACGCGCCGAGATAGTAGACCTCCGTGGGCCACGTGTAGGCGGGCCCGAGATACTCGAGCGCGCTCCACGTGGTCACGATCTTCATGACGGACGCGGGGCTGCGCGGCACGTCGGGCAGGTAGCTCAGGATGGGCTCGGCCGCATCGACGGCCTGCACCACGACGCTGACGTCCTCGCGCGGAATCTTGAGTCCGGCCAGCGCGCGCTCGATTTCGGGTGGCAGATCCGCGGCCGCCGCGACCGACACGAGACAACCGAGCAGTAGCCACGCAGTCTTCATGGGCGTGGATTCTGCCCGATGGCGGGACCCGCGAACCAGCGGTGCCGCGGTCAGATCGCGAGCGGCTCCGCGTCGACGAAGCGCCCGATGCGCGGCGCGAGGTTCTCGGCGTCATCGAGCAGGAACAGGTGCCCCGCACGCTCGACGATCTCGAGCCGGGCGCGCGGAATTCTCTGCGCGAGGAACTCGGCGTTCTCGACCGGCACGAGCGGATCGTCGTCGCCGCTGATCACGAGCGTCTCGTGCGGGATGCGATCGAGGAACGGCAGGCTGGTCCAGCCGGTGGCGCCGAGCAGCTGCATCGCGTAGCCGTACGTCGACGGCGGCGCCGCGGCCTGCCGGGTCACGTGCGCCGCGGCCGCGCGGCCGGTCACGCCGCCGTACAGCGCCGGCGCCATGCGCTCGAAGTAGCCCGGCGAGTAGAACCGCAACGTGGTCGCGAGCACGGCCATGGCCTGCAGAGAGCCCGGCACCGATCCCAGACCACAGGTCGTGGCCGCCAGCACGAGCCGGCGCACGCGCTCCGGACGGTCGAACGCGAGCTGCTGCGCCACGGCGCCGCCGTACGAGAATCCGACGACGTCGGCGGACGCGATGGCGTAGTGATCGAGCACCACGGCGGCCAGCTCGCCGAGCGCCGCGACCGAGACGGGAAACAGCGGCACGCTGGAGCGGCCGGCGCCTGGCGCATCGAAACGGATGATCCGGCGGCCCGCGAACTGGCGCACGAAAGGCGTCCAGGTATCGACGTCGCAGCCGAGTCCGTTCACGAGCAGCAGCGGCTCCCCACGCCCCGTGTCCGACACGCACACGTGGTGGCCGTGCCAGATCAGAAACTCAGGCTCCCCCACCCGCACCACTCCCGCCGGCCAGAAAGTCGACCGTTCTCTTCCACAGCGCCGCGGCTGCGCGCCCGGCCACGATGCCGACGTGCCCGCCCGGCAGCCGCACGACTTCCGCGTGCGGCACGATCCTGCGAATCGCATCGACGCCTTCCGGCGGCGCGATCGTGTCCTTCTCGGCGGAGACGGACATCACGGGCATCGTGATCCTGCTGGCGTCGATCGGCTGATTGCCGACCGTGGCCGTTCCGGCCAGCAGGCCGTTCCGGCCGGGACCGAACTTCTGGTACATCTCCGCGAGCAGTCGCCCGGGTGCCGGCACGACGTCGTCGACCCAGCTCGCCATCGTGCGCACGTCGCGGAGCCTCTCGGCCGGCTCGTCGAGCCGTTCCCAGAGATCGCGGACGCGGCCGGCGAGGCTGTTGGAGCCTGGCGAGAGCATCTCGAACCAGCTCTTGACCTCGACGGCGGGCACGAGGCGCGGCTGCTCGTAGCTTTCCCCCGCGAGGCCCATCTTGTGCGCGACCCAGGCGATGCCGCCCTCGACGTCGCCGTCGACGGTCGTCGTCAGCAGCACGAGGCGCGCGACGGTGTCCGGATGCAGGGCGGAGTACAGCAGGGAGAGCGTGCCGCCGAGGCAATAGCCCACGATGTTGATCGCGGGGCGCCCCGTCAGCGTCGTGACGGTGCGCACGCACCGGCGCACGAGCCCTTCGACGTAGTACTCGAGGTCGCAGAAGCGATCCTCGCGCGTCGGCGTGCCGAAGTCGGCGATGAAAACGTCGAAGCCGGCTTCCGCCACGTAACCGGCGAACGACCGGCCCGGCAGCAGATCCACGATGAAGTAACGGCTGACGGGTGCCGGCACGAACAGCACGGGCGGCCCGGCGCGGGGCCGGCCCTGCTCGTCCAGCAGGCGCAGCAAACGCAGCTTGTTCTCGCGATAGACGACGGCGGAGGGCGTCGCACCGGCGCCGAAATGGCCCGGCGACGTCAGGACTTCGTGCAGACGTTCGAGCCGCGCCCGGCTGCGCTGCGACAAGGCCAGCAGGGCCTGAAGCTCGCGCTCCTGGTCCTCGGCAATGGCGGGCTGCCCGGACGAGCCCTCGCTCACTCCTCGTCCTTGCGCTTCTTCTTGTCCTTGCGCTTCCTGACGCTGGCCTTGAGCTCTTCGACCGTGAATTTGAGGTCCGTCAGCTGGCCTTCGATCTGGTGCAGTGCGTGCAGGATGCGGTCCAGGCGATCGTCCGCAGCCGTGTCCGGAGCGGCCGCGGCGTCGGGCCGCGGGTACGCCTTACCCGCGAGCAGCGAGCCGCGCATCGCGTTGCCGAGATGCGTCAGGAAGTCTTCGTTCTTCGCGAGCGAGTCGAGATAGGTCAGCAGCGTCTTCTGCCATTGCTGCTGCTCGTCCAGCCAGCGCTCGACGAGCGTGGGTTCGGGTTGCTTTTTTTCGTCGGCCACGGAGCTCTTGGGCTGCGCTAAGGCGGCAATATCAGGCGCGGTGCATCCATGCTACCGGCCCCGCTCCGTGATCGGAAGGGAGAAATTGCGGTGGTCGCGGCGTTGGGGGGGGGGAGTGCCGCGACCACCGACTCGGACCTTAGTGACTCACCGGCGTGGTGGCCGCCATGAGCTTGTCGAGAAACTCCTTCTGCTGCTTCAGGAGCTTCTGCGCGAACGAGAAGTTCGCTTCGGTCACTTCCTGCAGCGTCGGCAGCGCGGTCGCGAACGCCGGAATGGGCGCGGGCGGCGGCGGCGTGCTCATGGCCGCGAGCGACTTCAGGAACGTCTCCTGGCCCTCGGCCAGGCTGGAGAGGAACTGGTCGCCGGCGTCGGTCGCCAGCTTCAGGTAATTCGACTTCGACATGGGGCGCATCCTCTTGAGTCACTGGGGTTCGGAACGTGTGCGTAGTATGCAACGCACTTGCGGGCCATGTCAAGCATTTTTGCGTAGTGACTACGCAACGGGGCGGAAACCCGCGTCAGGCCACGTTCCTGGCGGGATCCGCAGGCGGCTGGGCGGCCTTCAGGAAGGCCGCCAGCGCGGCGCGGACACGGTTCGTGTGCTCCGTGATGGCGGCGCTGGTCGCGTCGGCGCTGCCCGAGCGCAGGGCGTTCGTCAGGCCCTTGTGATCGTCGAACACCTCGCGGATCGAGGCTGGCGCAACGGTCAGCACGCGCCGCATGAGCTCCGGCAGATCCATGGAGTTGTAGATCTCGAACAGTGCGGGGTTGCGCAGCAGGCTCAGGAAGACGCGGTGGAACGCGTCGTCCGCGCGGATGTAGCGCGCCACGTGCGCCGGGCCCGCACCGCGCACGAGCGGCGTGAACGCCCGCAGCCGCGCAACGAGCGCGTCGCGTTCCGCCTCGATCGACAACGCGGAGCCCAGCGACTGCGTGATGCCGATCTCGAGCGCCCCGCGCGCATCGAGCGCCTGCACGAGCGCATCGACGTCGCCCGCAAGGCTCTCCTGCTCCTTCGCAACGCCGAGCGACAGGTCTTCGACGACGCCGCCGAGCCGCAACTCGTCGCGTCGTGCGTCCTGACCCTCGTCGTAGCCCACGATGCGCCGCACGCCGGCCGACGTGACCTTGCTCCAGGACATGATCGCCTTCAACGCGCCCTGCGCATCGCCCGCGGCGAGCGCGTCGGTCAGGAACTCGTGGAAGTACACGACGTTCTCGACCGAAGCCTGCGCATCCTTCAGCGCAGACCCGTACAGCTGCCGCAGCCGAAGCCGCTCGAACCCCGCCGACAGGTGCTCGTTCTGCGCGAGGCCCACGATCGTCTCGTGATACGCCTTGTTGGCATCGAGGAACGCCTCGCGATCCGTGAACCGCCCGTCCTCGTGCAGATACGCCAGCATCTTGTGCAGCCGGTCATAGAGCCCCTCCGTGACCGTCAGGGGCAGCGGACCACGTGCCAGGCGCAGCCACACGGCGCCGGCTTCGAGCACGGCGCGCGCTTCCACGGCCGTGCGCACCTGCGGGTACGACACCGTCGCGAGCTCGGATTCCGCGGTCTGCATTGCGAGCGCGGCCGCCCGCGTCGTCGGCTGCAGCAGCCGGCGCATGATCTTGCCGCTCGTGGTCTTCGGCAGCTCGTCCATGATCTCGACGATGCGCGGATACTTGTAAGCCGCCATTCGCTCGCGCGCGAACGCCTTGATCTCGTCGGCCGTGACGCTATGCCCGGCCTTCAGGCTGATCACGGCCTTGATCGTCTCGCCGCGATAGGGATCGGGCACACCGACGACCGCGGCCTCGCGCACCGCCGGGTGCTGGTACAGCACCTCCTCGACCTCGCGCGGCCACACCTTGAAGCCGGACGCGACGATCATGTCCTTCGAGCGGTCGACGAGGTAGAACCAGCCGTTCTCGTCCATGAAGCCGACGTCGCCCGTGCGCAGGCCGTCGGGGCCGAGCGCTTTCGAGGTCTCCTCGGGCTTCTGCCAGTAGCCCGGCACGATCTGCGGGCCGGCGATCACGAACTCGCCGATCTCGCCCGGCGCCGCATCGTAGCCGGCATCCGTCACGACCTTGGCGAACGTGTTGAACACCGGGACGCCCACGGCCATCGCGCCCGTGTGCGGGTCGATCGGCGGCGACAGCCCCTGCGGCGTCATGTGCGTCGGCGACGTAGCCTCGGTCAGGCCGTACATCGGATGGATCCGCACACCGGTACGCTCGTGCCAGTCAGCCAGCACCCCGGGCGGCGTCGGAGCCCCGCCCGTGTAGACCTTCGTCAGCGACGTGAGATTGCGCGTCTTCATCGCGTCGCTGTTGAGGAGCGCGATGAACGCCGTGATCGCCGACACCGTGAACGTGGCCTTGTGCCGCTCCGCGAGCCGGCACGCCTCGTTCGCGTCGAAGCGGTAGAACAGCGTGAGCGGCGCACCCGTCAGCATCGCGAGCGTGACGTGACCGATCAGGCCCGTGACGTGGAACAGCGGCGCGAGCCCCAGAATCGTGTCGGCCTCGTTCAGGCCGATCCAGTGCCGGTACACCGACGTCGCGAACACGACGTTGCCGTGCGTGTTCATGGCGCCCTTCGGGTCGCCGGTCGTGCCCGACGTGTAGACCATGAATGCCACGTCGTCGCCGTCGATCTCGACCGGCTGGGGCTTCTGCCCCGCGTGCTGCGCGGTCAGGGACAGCAGGTCGGACGTGCGCGGATTCGGCATGCGCGTCATGCCCGACAGGACCGTCGGCAGCGGTTCTTCGGGCGGCAGGAACTCGAGCGGCGAGGTCGTGATCACGTGCGCGACGGCCGTGTTCGGGATCGCGGCCTGGGCCACGTCCGCGTACAGGTCCTCCTGGCACACGAGCACGCGACACCCGGAGCCCGACAGGATCTTCTTCAGCTCGCGCTCGCGCAGCATCGGGTTGCAGGGCACGATGACCGCGCCGCACTTCCAGGCCGCGAGCACCGTGACGACGACCTGCGGGACGTTCTGCAGGTACATCGCGATGCGGTCGCCGGGCTCCACACCGCGCTGTTGCAGCGCCACGGCCAGCGCGTCGGACATCGCGTCGCACTGTGCCGCCGTGACCGAGCGGTCGAAGTAGTGGACGAGGGGCGATTCGGGCGCCCGCGCCAGAGTCGCGGCGAACATCTCGAGCGCCGTCGCGAACTTCGGCTCGATCGCCGGCGGCACACCCTGGTAGAGCGCAAGCCACGGGCGCGGTGGCGTATCGGTCATGGACTTTGGTCAGCCTTCTTTGACGAAAGACTTGTAGATCCGGATCAGCGCTTCTTTCTGCGCCGCGTCGAGGCGAGCGTCGAGCTGTATCGCCTGCTCGACACTCGGCGCCGCGGCGCCCTCTTCTTCGTCGATGAAGCCCAGCATGGTGTAGAGCTGCTTGGGCTCGAGGCCGAAGGCCTGCGCCAGCGCCTTCACGACCTGGGGCGACGGCCGGTAGTTGCCGCGCTCGATCTGGCTCAGGTACGAGTCCGAGACTCCCGACATCCTGGCCAGGTGCCGCTGCGACACCTGGGCGAGGCGGCGCTGGGCGCGAACGAACTCGCCGAAGGCGGCCAGCATCTGCTCGTCGGGACCTTGCATTGTTCTGATTCTAGACCAGGCGCCGCACCGGGAGCACCGCCCTCGGGCGACAAAAATGCCGGACCTCGTACGCGTCGCTGCGCCGGCCGCTGAGCTAAAATGCCCTCTTGGTTCCGAGTCGCTGCCGGCGCATGCAGCCCATTGCACTTTGTCAAGGAGTCCCCCGTGAGCACATTCGACGACCAACTGAAGAAGATCAGGAACGACAAGGGCTTCATCGCCGCTCTCGATCAAAGCGGCGGCAGCACGCCGAAAGCCCTGAAACTCTACGGCGTCGACGAGACCGCATGGAAAGACGAGAAAGGCATGTACGACGTCGTCCACGCCATGCGCACGCGAATCATCACGAGCCCGGCGTTTTCCGGGAAGCGGCTGATCGGCGCGATCCTGTTCGAGAACACGATGGACCGCGACATCGCCGGCAAACCGACGCCCACCTACCTCTGGGAAGTCAAAGGCGTGGTCCCCTTCCTGAAGGTGGACAAGGGTCTGGCCGAGGAGAAGGACGGCGTCCAGGTCATGAAGCCGATTCCGGGTCTGGACGCGCTGCTGCAGCGCGCCAAGGCCAAGAACGTGTTCGGCACCAAGATGCGCTCCGTCATCAAGCAGGCGAACGCGGCCGGCATCGACGCCGTCGTCAAGCAGCAGTTCGAGATCGGCAAGCAGATCCTCGCGGCGGGCCTCGTGCCCATCATCGAACCGGAGGTCGACATCAAGACGCCGAACAAGGACAAGGCCGAGGACCTGCTGAAAGCAGCGATCCTGAAGGAGCTGAACGCACTGAAGCCGAACCAGCTCGTGATGCTGAAGCTCACGATACCGACCAAGGACGATCTCTACGTCGACCTGATCAAGCACAAGAACGTGCTGCGCGTGGTCGCGCTGTCGGGCGGCTACAGCCGCAAGGAAGCCAACGAGCGGCTGGCACGCAACCACGGTATGACGGCCAGCTTCTCGCGCGCGCTGGCGGAGGGCCTCACGGCCCAGCAGTCCGATGCGCAGTTCAACAAGGCGCTCGACGAGTCGGTGGAGAGCATCTACCAGGCGTCGATCACCTGACAGACGCCGCCACGCACAGCAACGCGCGCACACTCGTGCGCCTCGCGGCCGTGAGGCCGTTCTAATGGACCGGAACCATGGGTAACGCCACGATCATCTATACGCTCACGGACGAAGCACCCGCGCTCGCCACCTATTCGCTGCTGCCGATCGTGCAGGCCTTCGCGAAGGCGGCGGACTGCGCGGTCGCAACGCGCGACATCTCTCTCGCGGGCCGCATCCTCGCGAACTTCCCGGACGAGCTGACGCCGGCCCAGAGGCAGAACGACGATCTCGCGGAGCTCGGCCGCATCGCGACCACGCCGGAAGCCAACATCATCAAGCTGCCGAACATCAGCGCATCCATCCCGCAGCTCAAAGCCGCGATCAAGGAGCTGCAGCAGCAGGGCTACAAGGTTCCGGACTACCCCGAGAACCCGGCGAACGACGCCGAGAAGGCCATCAAGGCGCGCTACGCGAAGGTGCTCGGCAGCGCCGTGAACCCGGTCCTGCGCGAGGGCAACTCCGATCGCCGCGTCGCGGCCTCCGTGAAGCAGTACGCGAGGAAACACCCGCACTCGATGGGCGCCTGGAGCAAGGACTCGAAGTCGCACGTGGCGTCGATGAGCGGCGGCGACTTCTACTCGAGCGAGCAGTCGGTCGTGATACTCAAGGCCGGCAAGGTGTCGATCGAGTTCACGAGCAATCGCGGCGAGAAGACCGTGCTGAAGGAAGCGGTCAACGTGAAGGACGGCGAGGTGCTCGGCGCGTCGTCGATGAGCCGCCGCGCGTTGCGCGACTTCTACGCGAAGCAGATCGCGGATGCGAAGGCCAAGGGCGTGCTGCTGTCGCTGCATCTCAAGGCCACCATGATGAAGGTGTCGGACCCGATCATGTTCGGCCACGCCGTCGAGGTGTACTACCAGGACGTGTTCGAGAAGCACGCCGCGCAGCTCAAGGAGCTCGGCGTCGCGCCGAACAACGGCATCGGCGACCTGTACGCCAAGATCAAGGCGTTGCCCGACGCGCAGCGCACGGCCATCGAAGCCGACGTTGCGGCCGTCTACAAGGTGCGGCCCCCGCTCGCGATGGTCGATTCCGGCAAGGGCATCACGAACCTGCACGTGCCGAGCGACATCATCATCGACGCGTCGATGCCGGCCGCGATCCGCACGTCGGGCCAGATGTGGGGTCCGGACGGCAAGCTGCACGACATGAAGGCCATGATCCCGGACCGCTGCTACGCCGGCGTGTACCAGGAAGTCATCGACGACTGCAGGAAGAACGGCGCCTTCGACGTGCGGACCATGGGCAACGTCTCGAACGTGGGCCTCATGGCGCAGTCGGCAGAGGAATACGGCTCGCACGACAAGACGTTCGAGATGAAGTCGAGCGGCACCGTGCGCGTGCAGGACGCCGAGGGCAAGACGCTCATGGAGCATCGCGTCGAGGAAGGCGACATCTGGCGCATGTGCCAGACCAAAGACGTCGCGATCCGCGACTGGGTCAAGCTCGCCGTGAACCGCGCGCGCGCCACCGGCCAGCCCGCAATCTTCTGGCTCGACGAGAACCGCGCGTACGACCGCAACGTGATCGACAAGGTCAGCCGGTACCTGCGCGACCACGACACGAACGGCCTCGACATCCGCATCATGTCGCCCGTCAACGCCACGCGCGCCACGCTGAAGCGCGTGCGCGACGGCCAGGACACGATCTCGGTCACGGGCAACGTGCTGCGCGACTACCTGACGGACCTGTTCCCGATTCTCGAGCTCGGCACGAGCGCGAAGATGCTGTCGATCGTGCCGCTGCTCGCGGGCGGCGGCCTGTACGAGACCGGCGCCGGCGGCTCGGCGCCGAAGCACGTGCAGCAGTTCCTCGCCGAGAACTATCTGCGCTGGGACTCGCTCGGCGAGTTCCTGGCACTCGCGGTGTCCCTCGAGGACTACGGCACGAAGACGTCGAACACCCACGCGGTCGTCATGGCCGAAGCGCTCGACGTCGCGAGCGGCCGGTTCCTCGAGAGCGACAAGTCCCCGTCGCGCGCCGTGGGCGGCATCGACAACCGCGGCAGCCACTTCTATCTCGCGATGTACTGGGCCCGGGCGCTGGCCGACCAGAAGAAGGACTCGTCACTTGCGGCGCGTTTCGCGAAGGTGGCCGCCGACATGGAGCGCAACGAGAGCGCCATCGTGGCCGAGCTCCTGGCCGTGCAGGGCAAGCCGGTCGATATCGGGGGCTACTACCATCCCGATCCGGCGCTCACGGCCCGCGCAATGCGCCCCAGCAAAACGCTTAACGCGATCGTCGACGCCCTCTGACGCGAGCCTTTCCACGCCCGCCCCCCGGCGAGTAGGCTGTCCCAAAGGACGGCCGACGCCGGGGAGACGCCCATGGTCAGGACTTGCCGCACCGCCACCGCCATCGCCGCACTGGTCCTCGGCGCGGGCGTGGCCGCACAGCCGCCGGCGCACCCACCGACGCTCGAAGAGCGTGTCACGCTTCTCGAGATGCGCGTTGCGAGCCTCGACACGCGCGCGGGCGTGCGCGACGCGCTCGCGCCGAGCGCGGGCGCCGAAGCCGCGCTGGCCGCGCGCGTGGCCGCGATC